>MWBV01000005.1 GCA_002069705.1 Candidatus Diapherotrites archaeon ADurb.Bin253
AACTTGTAGTAATGGTGAAACTTGTGAATCATGTCCAACAGATTGTGGTGTATGTCCAGATAATATTAAACCAGTTGTAAATATAATTAATCCAATAAATACAACTTATACTTCACACAGAACAAATTTAACTTTCAGCGTTTATGATGATAATTTAAAATCATGTACTTACAAATTAAATGATGTTCCTCAAGCTAATGTTCTTTCTTTGAAGAATGGAGTAAACATAATTACAGGAATAACTTCTGTTATGGGAATAAATACATGGACTGTAACTTGTGTAGATTATTCAGGAAATGTTGGAAGTGATTCAGTTACATTTACAGTTAAAAAAGGTTGCACATCTTGTTGTGGAGATGGAATATGTGATCCATCAGCAGGTGAAACATGTTCAACATGCCCTTATGATTGTGGAGTTTGTCCAAAAGAGTGTACTACTTGTAAAGATTCTAAACCTTTAGATGATAGATATTATACACCTACAGGGAAAGTAACAATAGTCCATGATGATTCAGATGATTTGCCAAATAAACAAGAAAAATCTTTAAAGGCAAATAAAACACCATTGATAGCTTTAATACTTATTGCAGGTATTTTAATTTTATTGATTTTGGTGATTATAATAAGACTTACTAGAAGATAAATAATTATATATTAAGTGATATTATTATTTATATACATTTGAGGCAAATTAATATGATAATTCGCTCTTTAAAAGATATATACAATTTGGGTAAAGAATTTTCTTATTTTAAAAGAGAATATCCAAAGATAAAATCTGTTTTTGAGGATTTTGATACTTCTGAAAATCCAAGAGAATCTCTTGAAAAGATTATTAGTGCTGCTAAATTAAATCCTCTTACAGATGAGTTTCTTAAAATAAGCAAAACTTATGATATGATTTTAAGAGCAGAACAAAATGCTAAGTATAATGGGTGGGCTAATGCTTGTTTAAGTGCTGTAGATGAGATGAAGTTAAATGTTGAAGTTTTATCTAAGGATAATATTCCTTTTGACTATTCTTCTTTGTATGTTTCAAATCACCCATATGGGCTTTTAGATAGTGCTTCACTTTTGGGAAAATTAGGAAGTGCCTTGAATGAGAAGGGAAAGAATGTTAAGTTTATTGCTATGAATCAACTAAGAATTATAGAAGGTATAGAAGAGATATTGCATTTTGTTCATTGTACTACTTCTAGCTCTAATTTAAAGTCATTAAGAGATTCAATGTCTTATTTGAAGAATGGGGGGAATTTAGCTATTTGTCCTGCAGGAACAATGTCTGGTCCTGGACTTAGAGAGTATCCTTGGAAAAATGAAATGGCTCCTTTGATTTACCATTCAGAATATGTTGTTCCAATCTGGACTTCTGGACCAAATCATGAGGGATTGTATAATCTTCTTGCAAGATCTAAGAGAACAGAGAAATTAAGGAGAGTTTTATCTCTTAGGGAGGCCTGGAATAAAGAAGGTAAGGATTTAGTTATTAATATTGGAGAACCAATCCCTTCAAAAGAACTTATGAAAATAAAAAACCCAAAAGAGAGAATACAATATTTAAGAAAGAAATCTGAAGCTTTGAAGGTTAAAGTTTAATTTATTTCTTCTTTAGTAAGCTTTAAAAATTAAAAGATGTATGATTTCTTGTAGTTTTAACTACAGATAAATCATAGGCCTCGATAGTTTAGTGGCTAAAACACTTGCCTGTCGCGCAGGAGTCCCGGGTTCGATTCCCGGTCGGGGCGTTTTTCTATAGAACAGGGTTTTTAGGTGACTACAAAAAATGCTATTTGTAGACACCCAGAACAAAAGTTTTAAAAATGTAGTCACCCAAATTAGAAGTAAATATTTTTGTAACCAGTTTGTAGTCGGGTAATTTTAGAAACTCTAAATTTTTGGACATAGTAAATTAAAGATTTAATTTTTATCTTAAATTAAGATTCTGACAAAAGTTTAAAAGGCTTATTTTACAATAGTATATTAGATTATGGATTATATTATTTTTAAATTTCAAATATTGCCAATTTATTATAGTTAGAAAAATGGAAGAGAGGTTAATAGCAGCAGCATTTGGTTGTGTTGGAGGTTTGACAAGGAGTTTTATTGGAATATTCAAGGCAAAGGCACGACATGACAAGATAAAATTAGGATATGTTGTTAGAACAATGAAATTATCTTTTTTTTCAGGTGCTTTAATTGGTGCATTATTAGGTTTTAATTATCTTGTAAGTTTTATTGCAGGATATGTTGGTAGTGATGCAATGGAAGGAGCAGTAGATTCTATTAAAAGAACAAAATTTGGTAAAAAACATCTTAAAAATTTAAAATAATTTTAAGTATGTTCATATTTATACATTTAACCCAGTTTTTCCTTTTGTTTTTAAAATTTATATTGTTTAGTTTTTTAAACCCTAATATACTAGTATTTATATGAGAGTGATAGTTGGATTTATGGTGCTTTTTGGAGTTGTATTATTATTTTTAATGTCGAGATTTAATTTCTCAGATACAGTTGATTCAATTCTTTTAAGTTTGGTTGCAGGAATAATTGTATTTATATTTGTTTCAGGTTTAACTTACTCTAGTTTAAGTAATAGAAGCGATAAGTTAAATAATACTGAAAGTAAAATAAAGAAGAGGAAGAAAAAAGCTAATTTAGTTGGTTTAATTTTTATGGTTGTTTTTATGATTGTTTTCTTTAATTTTTATCTTCATATTAAAACAATGCTTGGAAATGATTTACTTGTTTCTTTGAATATAGAAGAAGAGAATTTTGTAATTAAGAATGGAGAAGAAGTAAATATTGAAATAACAGCGAAGGTTTTAACAAATCCTTTCTGTAAAGCTAATTGTTCTCTTACATTAAGAGATTTAAGCAACGATGAATTAATATATGAGGATAATATTTTTATTAAAGTATCAAGTCCTTTATCTAAAGAATATAAGATATCTTCTGCTTGGGAACAATCAGGTCAAAAGTTATACAAGGTCACTCTTCATTGTAATAATGTGAAAGATAGATTTTGTTATTCTTATAACCCTTCTCCTGCCTTAAGAACAAGAATTATTTCTGTTGACCATGATTTAAATGAAATACAAGAATTAATAAAAAATAATTTAAAAAATAATATTAAAGATATGAATACAGAGGTTTATATTATAGATAATAATTTAGGAGATTTTAATTTTGATAAACCTTACTTAAATTTATCAGATTTAAGAGAAAATAGCATTATTATTAATAACTCTTTGATTTCTATTAAAGAAAACATGAGTTCTTTAAGTTCATTGTATTTATCTCAGGATTATTTTAAACTTGGAACTGATGTTTATAATTTGAATCAAGAGATTGTAAAATTAAATTCTTCTTTTAATGAATTGAATTCTTCTTATTTTGGAAATATTAGTTTGTATAATCTTGTTTTAGCCAATTTGTCCATTATGCATCAAGAGATTATTTATCTTGAGGATTATAATTTTAGTGAATATTCACTCGAACTTGCAAAATCTTTTATTAATGACTTTAATTCATTTATCTCAATAATGGAAGATAAGAATAGCGCTTCTTTTAAACTTGAGAAATTTAATGAACTTTCTTTAAAGAAAGAAAATCTTAGTTTTGTTTTACAAGATGAACTGATTAATAATATTTCTAGAGAAAATAAACTGAATATTTCTATTTATGATGTTAATTTACCTAAATTTAATATTGAATATAAAAATTATACTTTAGATTTTGTTTTGGGAGAGCCTTCTCCTATTTGTTGTTTACATAATGAATGTTATGATTGTATAGATGATGCTTCTTTGAATTATCCTATTATTTTTGTCCATGGGCATAGTTTCAATGAAAAGATTTCTCCTGAATTAAGTATGGATTCTTTTGGAGGGATGGCAGGTCAATTAGAAAAAGATGGGGGATATTTAGATGCAGGTTATTTTTATAGAAGCCAGTATGATGAAGGTTCAAAAGGGTATCTTGGAAGAGTTAATAGCACCATTGTTGTTGAGGCCACTTACTATATAGATACTGTTGTTACAGATGATGGTTCATTTATGCTTACTTCTAAATGGGAGAGTATTGATACTTATGCTTCTCGTTTAAATGATATTGTTTCTAATGTTAAATATATTACAGGTAAAGATAAAGTAATTATTGTTGCCCATAGTATGGGAGGGTTAGTTACAAGAAAATATATTCAACTTTATGGGGAGGATAGTTTAGAAAAAATAGTTCTTATAGGAATACCTAATCATGGAGTGGATGGTTTTGTTTTAAATTATTGTGCAGTTTTTGGTGCTGATTTGGAATGTAGTGAGATGAATAAAAGCAGCGAATTTATCTTAAATTTAAATAGTGTTCCATTGCCAGATATTCCTATTTATAATTTAGTTGGTGTTGGATGTTTTTGGGAGGGTTCTGATGGAGATGGAATAGTTAAGAGTTCAAGTGCATATTTAGATGGAGCTGAAAATATTTATGTTAATGGAACTTGTAATCTTGTAGATTTTTTCCATGTTAGGATGGTTCATCCAAGTCTTCATCCAGAAATATATAATATTGTTAAAGAAAAAATAGAGATAAAAGAGGTTTATACCTCTGTTGCATAATAACACACACAATCTACTTTAGATGAATAAAGGCATTTTTGGTTTTCTGCTTCTCCAGTACATTCTAGTTTTGTAGGTGTAACACTTTCAATTAAACATTTTCTTACAGTATAAACATTATACCTATCAGGACCTATTCCTGCGGACTGATAGTAAACAGATACTGTGTAATTTTTCTTATCAAATTCTCTTTCACAATCTCCAGAGCTTGAAATAGTATAATTGAATAAATTATCTTGTTCTTTGTCTTGTCCAAACTTAGTATCTATTGTAAACCTTTTTTCTACAATTCTATTTTTTGACCAAAATTTAATATCATTTTCATCTAGTATTGATTGGGGTGTTAAACTATAAAATAACCCTGGACCAATATTAGAATAAGGAACCTTCCCTCTATAATCTGAGTCAGAGTTTTTGGATTCTGTAAGAATCAATACTACAACCCCTGTGCTGAATAATGCAAAAATTAAAACTAGTGCAACTACTTCTTTTCCCATATATGTTTAATGTAAATAAGGTTTAAATTATTTACTTTTATATTCTTATTAGAGTTCTTTGTTGTAGTATTTCATTATCATCTTTCTATAGATGTTTATTGCAATTAAGAAAACTATAAATGCAATAATTTGGGGTATTGTTGTTATGTATGCTATTAATTTGTTCTTTTCTATAAGATATTTTGATACAAAGAAAAGCGTTGGATAATAGAATATTGCAGTTAGGATAAATGATCCTGGTGCAAAATAGGATATGTCTTCAATTATATTTTTTTCTGAATATTTCTGTTTTCTGGTTTTATCATATAATCTCATTGCAAACCAGAACAGAGAAGCTCCTATCATTGCTCCTAGAACTATTAAGTATGAAAGTAAATCTGCAGAAATATCTAATTTATAAAATAAATTACCTGATATTTGTATCCCAACTATTGCCCCTAATTCTCCAAATAGTATCTCTTTGTTAAAATTTATTGTTTCTTTAGTTATCCTCATTTTTATTGAAATATTTTAATTTTCCTCCTATTTTAAATTTATGTCCTAATAATAGTTTTATATCAAGATAAATATACAGAAAAACCATCTTCCAAAAACCGTGTTCTTCAAATCTTCTTGGAGAAGTAAA
Organism: Candidatus Diapherotrites archaeon ADurb.Bin253; assembly: GCA_002069705.1. Taxonomy (GTDB): domain Archaea; phylum Nanobdellota; class Nanobdellia; order Pacearchaeales; family GW2011-AR1; genus MWBV01. Next base: position 5,734 of record MWBV01000005.1, read on the forward strand.
TATTTTCTTAGGTTTTTTTAAAATACCAAATTTATATCCTTTTTTTACTATGTATTTTGCATATCTAGAATCTTCTCCAAATTCAATAGTTTCATCAAATCCCCCCACTTTTTTGTATATTTTTGTTTTAATGAATATTCCATTTCCCATCTTTGGATTTTTTGTATTTTCAAATAATCTTAAAAAAAAGTTTGTTAAACTATATATTAAGATATATCCAAGGTGTTTTGATGGCTTGCAGGTTTTTATTGTATTTTTTAATTCTATTTTTTTCTTTGTATCAAATGGTTTTTGCAATGTTCCTGCAAGGTCTAATCTTCTTTCTTTAAACTCTTTGAGGGATTGCTCAATAAAATATTTAGAAGGAAGTATAGCATCTGCATCTATTACCATACATAGTTTAAACCCTTGTTTTATTGCACTTTCAATTCCTTTATTTCTCCCTTTTCCAGGCTTCCCTCCTTCAACGATTTCACATCCATACTTTTTTGCTATTTCTTTTGTTTTATCTTTGGAATTTGCATCTGATACAATTATTTTAATGTCTTGTATTGATTGCTCTTTTATTGAAGACAACAAATAAGAAATGGTTTTTTCTTCATTTTTTGCAGGTATTATTATCGCTAGTCCCATATATCCATTTTTTCTCTTTCTTTATCTTCTTTGAATTCTGGAAATGGATTTATTCTTTTAGATAGAATTTTTTCTGATACTTTTTCTTGTATTTCAAAATTCCATTCAGGACAAATTGATTTATATTCACACCATTCACAGAGTATTGATTTATTTGGTAGAAATACTTTTGTATTTTGGATATCTTTTATGAGATTTTTTGTTTCTTCTTTTAGATTCTCAAGTTGTTCTCTTGTTCTTTTAGAAATTATTTTATGGTTGTATGCAAGGTAGTGCCAGACTAAAAGAACTTCTTTGTCTTGCCCATATAGTTCTTTTATTGCTATTGAATATAATGCAAGTTGCCTGTCTTGGTCCATTTTTTCTTGTGAAGGCAAAGTTCCTGCTGTTTTGTAATCATGTATTTCATAACGGTTATTTTCTAAGTCGTAAACTAATCTATCAATGAATCCTTTTATTTGAGTGTTTTCATCTAATTTTATTGTTATTTCTTTTTCACATTCAATTGTTCCATCTTTGAATGGATAATATTCTTGATAATAATCTGCAAGAAATTGTATCCCTTTATTAAAATAATCTGCTTGAGTTAATTGTTTTTTGACTATTAAAATATTTTGTGTTAACTCTTTTTTCCAAATTTTAATGTAGTGATTTATTATTTCGTCTAGTGTAGGGGATTTTTCAGAATTTTCTTTAACTGAATTATAAATCCATTCAAGAGTATCATGTACTGAACTTCCAAGATGAGCTTCTATTGTTTTTTCAATTTCAGGTTTTATCTTGTCAATATATCTTAATTTATATTTTAAGGGACATTGCTCAAATGTTGATAATTTTGAATGCGAATAAACTATCATTAGTTGTAAAAAATAAAGAAGATTATAAAGTTTTAGGGTATTTAATCTTCAATTTCTATGTCTTCTTTGATATCTTTTGCTAAAAATCCCCACCACGGATTTCTTATTTTAACTATCTCACCTGTTTCAGCATTAACTTCTGCACGTACATGTTCTCTTACAGGAACTAGTAAGAATAATCTTGATTTCTTTTTCATTTCAACATGATAATATCCATTTTCATCTAATTCAATTGATTCATTATATAGATGAAGCCTTTTTTGTTTTCTTTCTTTTAATTTTTTCATAACTTGATCTGGAAGAACTATTTCTTTTGTTTCATTGTCTTTGAATGTTCCATATACTTTTCCATTTTGTTTGTAGAGTGTAACATTTGTTGAAGCATTTATGTTTTTTATTTGTATTATTGTATTTCCAGAATTACCTGCGTGGACAGTCATTACTCTTGTTCCGTTTTCAAAAGAACATTTGACATTTGAACCAGAACAAACACATCCTTCTGGACATTCTATTTCATTTTGAGTAGAACCATCTTGTAATCTTATTCTCTCTCTTTTATTTTCTCTACTTTTTTCACCAATGCATTTGAATTCCTGCTCATCCCATCCTTCATATCCTTTCCTTATGCAACATTGATTTTGATAGCCTGGAGTTACTGTTCCACATGATGCTCCTATTAGTTCTCCATCATCTTCTAGAAATTTCAAGCATTCTTCTTTTGTTTCAAAAGTGTATAGCCCATAATACATAAATGCTCCACAGAATTGTTTTTGAGAACATTCTTTATTTGTGTTGTCTATCCAATATAGGTCTTTACATGAAATTTTTTCTTTATTTTCTTCAGGGCATGGAGCAAATTCACAATCTGGAGCAATTCTTCCTACATAAGAACCATCAGGACACATTTTAACATCCATTGTACAGGCAATTAATTCATCTTTTACATTAGTACTTATTTCTTCTTTTGCAATAATAAACCCCATTGATGCAATTAGAAAAACTGTTAATATTATTACAAATTTTTTTCTCATATTTAATATAATGAATTATTCTTTATAAATACTTTTATGGGTTCAAAACTTTTGGAACCTTAAAGCTTAAAGAAGATTAAATAATTTCACCAAATCCAATTAATCTCCAGTGATTGTTTAAATTTCTTGCAATTCCTACATTGTCTTTTTTTAATGCAATTATTGGAATATTTAATGAAACATCTATTGTTTCTTTGGATATTTTTTCTATTATCCCAACAGTTATAGTTGTGTTAACAGAAAGCATCAAAACTTCTTTGTTTTTCAAGGGTTCTACTTTTTCTCTTTGTTCTGTTCCAATAACTTCTTCGAATAATTTTGTTTTTATTGAGATTTTGTGAGTTATTTCAGGAAGTGTTCCTTTTAGTGAGATTACACATCCATTTAAAGAATCTGCTTTTGTAAGTGAAGGGTCAAGAGAAGTTTCCAAAGCAATACTTGCTCCAGGAGAGACTTCTTTTATTGATTCTTTTCCTTTATATATTGAAAGTATTTTTGTTGTAAGAGTTTGATAAACTGTTTGATTGTTTTTCTTGAAATTTAATCCTGGTTTTATTTCTATTTCATCTCCTACTTTTAGTTTTCCTTTTTTTAATATTCCTCCTAATACTCCTCCTCTTAATTTTGATATTTCTGTTCCAGGTTTGTTGATATCAAAACTCCTGGCAACAAGTAAGATTGGCTTTGATTCTTCATCTCTTTTAGGAATTTCTAAATTGCAAAGTTCTTGAAGTATTTTATCAATGTTTATATTTTGTTGAGCAGATACAGGAATTATTGGAGAGTTTTCAGCTATTGTTCCCTTTACAAATTCTTTTATTTTTTTGTAATTTTCAATTGCTTTTTCTTTTGAAACTAAATCTATTTTATTTTGTATTATAATTATATTATTTATTCCTTTAGCTTGCAAAGCAGTAAAATGTTCTCTTGTTTGGGGTTTTATTCCTTCATTTGCAGCTATTATAAGTAATGCTGCATCCATTGTTGCTGCACCTGAAAGCATATTTGCCATGAGCATTTCATGTCCGGGAGCATCAATGAATGAAATATATCTTTGAGGTGTTCCTTTTGTTGTATTGTACTTTCCTTCTGAATCTTTATAAATAGTCATTTCAGAATATCCTATTTTTATTGTAATACCTCTTTTAAGTTCTTCAGAATGTGTATCTGTGAATTTTCCTGTTATTCTACTTAGTAGAGTTGTTTTCCCATGGTCTATATGTCCAACTATACCTACATTTATTTCTGGAATATTTTCTGATTTTGCCATATAATTCAATTGGAGAAAGAGTTTTTAAGAGTTTAGTTTTTTTCAACAGGAGCTTCAGATTTATTCTGTTCCTGGAAAATTTCAGAAAGCTTTTTTGGACCTTCTTTTGTTGGTTTCAAGTTTATTTGAACTATTGCATTTGAAATGATTTTTCCACGTACAGTTTTTCTTAATCTTAATCCCCTTGGTGTTGGATTTGATCTTTTTCTTTTTCCTTCTCTTTTTGGACGTTTGCGCATACCTTTTCCATATCCTAAGAGCATTTTTTTGAGTCCTATACCTTCTACATCCTTCATTGAAGTAAACCCCGATTTATCACTTGTTCCTGTTATTTCAAATTCATAACCATCAAGAGAAGGGGAAATATCCTTACCTTTGATAATTTCTCCTAGGGCTTTTCCCACTAGTGCTTCTGATTCTGTTTCCAACTTGTAGGTTTTTCCTTGTTTTGTTCCAATATTTATTTTGAATGGCATGATATTTAGATTGCGAAATGGTTTTTAAATCATTCGTTTTATACTTATTTATATACCCAGAAGTTTTTTAAACAATCTATTATTAATTTCTTTTATTAAAGGTAATAAAAGGATTTAATTTATTATGAGTAAGTCAAAAAAGAATATAAAACAGAATTATAAAAAACGATTACAAAATAACTTTAATTCTAGAACAAGATTTGTTAGAAATAAAGTTTCTTCTGTTAAACCTGTTGAAAGGAGTATATCTGAGATAACTGGAGTTAAAGAAACAGTTTCTTTAACTGGATATGTTAACAAGATTGTGCAGACAGGGGGGCCTACTGTTTTTGTTATTTCAGATGGAACTGGAAATTTTTCTATTAAAGGATTTATTAAACCTGGAGTTAGAGCATATCCAGAGATAGTTGAGGGGATGATTGTAAGAGCTACGGTTGAGATAGGGGAGTTTCAGGGAGAAATAGAAGGGGAAATAAAATCTATTGGAATATTAGATGAATTTAACAAAAAGATTTTTTTGGATAAAATGAGAGAGATTGAAAAAGAAAGGGCTAGAGTTACTCCTCCTGCTTTTATTGTTGAGAGTGCTATTCTTAACAAACTTAAAAATAAATTTATTGAGGCTGCTACTCAAATAAGGCTTGCAATAATACAAGATAGGCCTATAATTGTAAGGCATCATAATGATACAGACGGATATAGTTCAGGTTTTGCTCTTGAGAGAGCTATTTTACCTTTAATTGAGAAACAACATAGTTCTGAAAAAGCTGCATGGGAATTTTTTACAAGAGCTCCCTGTGCTGCTCCATTCTATGAAATAGATGATTCAATAAGAGATATGGCAAATTCTTTAAGAAATGTTGCAAAGCATTCTAATAAAATGCCCTTGATTATAATTGCAGATAATGGTTCTTCTCCTGAAGATTTAATGGCAATAAAACATGGAAAGGTTCATGGAGCAGATTTTATTGTTATAGACCATCATTATTTTAATCATGATGCTATTTCAAGTGAAGTTTTAACTCATATAAATCCTTTTTTAGTTGGTGAAGAGGGTTCACATTTTTCTGCAGGAATGCTATGTGCAGAATTTGCTAGGTTTGTAAACCCAGAAGTTAAAAATATCGAACAGATACCTGCTTTGGCAGGTTTTGCAGACAGAATTGATATTGCAAATCCAGAATTAATGGAAGAATATATGAAAATAGCTTCTTCTCAAGGGTATACAAAAAAATTGCTTTCAGATATTTCTCTTGTTATTGATTATGTTTCTTCTAAACTTAAGTTTATGGAAGCAAGAGAGTATATTGAAGTTTTATTTGGTGAGCCTAGAATTAAACAGAAACAATTAGTTGAATTAATGGCGCCATATATAAGAGAACTAGATGAAAAAGGATTTGAGATTGGGAAAGCAAATGTTAAATTAGATAAGTTTGGTAAATTACATCTTCAATTTTTACATTTTGAAGAATTTTTTCCAGGATTTGGATTTTTCCCTAAACCAGGAAGGATTGTTGGAATGTTGCATGATTCTCTTCAGATTGAGAAAGGAATTTCAAATTTAATTACTGTTGGAATTATGGAATCTGCAATGACAATAAGGGCTACAAATGAATCTAATTTTTCAGTTCATGAATTTATTAAATATCTTAATCAGAAAATTCCTGAAGCATTTGTAGAGGGAGGGGGACATAATAATGCAGGTTCAATTAATTTCTTACCTAATAAACAAAAAGAAGTATTTCGTTTGCTTAAAGATTTTATAAAATCAAGACAGTGATTATTTTTCAATTAATTTTTATATTGGATTCTTCTTGAATAATATTCTTTTAATTCTTCATTTATTTTATTTAACCTTTTATTATATTCATTTTTCATACTATCTATAGTGTTTTTTTCATTTAGTCGCATTAATATAAAATCCCTTTTTCTTTCAATTGATTCTATTGTTTCATTTATTTCAATTAAATCATATCTTTTTTTTGCAATTTCTTTTTTAGCTACTTCTTCTTTCTCTACATCTTCTAGTTTTCTTAATTTTGGAGAATAACTCTCATTTATACTTATTGGTTGTGGTATTGCCATTAGGGCTAAGAGAGTTATAATTTTGAGTGATTTTTTTGTCATACAATTTTTGTACTTTTGCTTGTTATAAACTTTTTGGTTATTATTTGCTTGGTAAAGTTTATTAATGATATTTTTATTTTTTACTTATGAAAAAAGAGATAGATTCTGATAAAGCCTTTATTCGCCTTAACAATGTTGCCAAATATTATGAAATGGGAGAGAGTGTTGTTAAAGCAGTGGATGGTGTAAGTATTGATATTAAGAGAGGTGATTTTGTTGCAGTTATGGGTCCTTCTGGTTCAGGCAAATCAACTGCTATGAATCTTGTTGGAAGTTTGGATATGCCAACAAAAGGGCATATTTTTCTTGATGGGGAAGATATTTCTTCTTTAAATGAATCTGAACTGGCCCAGGTAAGAGGAAAGAATATTGGGTTTATTTTTCAGCAATTTAATCTCATACCAACACTTACTGTTTTTGAGAATGTTGTGTTGCCTATGGCTTTGCAGGGAGTTCCGCAGTATGAGAGGGAAGAAAAAGCAGAAAAGATTTTACGCAGACTTGATTTATTAGACAGGAGAGAGCATTATCCTAATCAGATTTCAGGAGGACAGCAACAGAGAGTTGCAATTGCGAGAGCTTTAGCTAATGACCCTGAAGTTATTCTTGCAGATGAGCCTACAGGTAATTTAGACACTAAAACAGGATTGAAAGTGATGGATTTTCTTACTGAATTGAATAAAGAAGGAAGAACAATTGTATTTGTAACACACTCTCCTGAATTAGCTAAAAAATATGCACATACTATTTACTGGCTTAAAGATGGAAAGATAGAAAGAGTTACTAAAGAAAGGAAGAAGTAAAATGAATTATTTTATTCTTGCATATAGAAATTTGAGAAAGAAGGGTATAAGGAGTTATCTTACTCTTTTAGGTATTTGTATAGGTATTTTTGCAGTTGTTTCTTTAATTACACTTAGTAATGGGCTTAAATTGGCTGTAGGTTCTCAGTTTGGAGTTTCATCAACTGAATTAATAACTGTTGAAGGAGCCGGGAATGGTTTTGGACATCCTGGTTCAGGACAGGTTAATCCTCTTACTCAAAGGGATTTACAGGAAATAGAAAAACTTAGTAGTGTTAAAGCTGCGGTAGGAAGAGTTATAGTTGCAGGAAAAATTGAATTTAACAATAAAGTTGTTTTTGGATATGCAACAAATATTCCTTCTGGAAAAGATAGAGATATTCTTTATCAACAAATTGAAGCAAAAACTGCTGTAGGTAGATTATTAAAAGATTCAGATTCAGGAAAGATTTTATTAGGGTATAACTTTTATGCAAATAAGGTTGGTTTAGGTAGAGAGATTGTTCCTGGAAATAAAGTTAATATTCAAGGAAGAGATTTTGAAGTTGTGGGGATTGTAGAGAAAAAAGGAAGTTTTATTTTTGATAATATTGTTTTTATGAATGAACGTGATATAGAGAGTTTATATGGTTCTATTGAAGAATGGGATTTTATTAATGTTCTCCCAAGAGATAAAAAAGAGATAGATAAAACTAAAGAAGATATTGAGAAATTACTTAGAAGATTGAGAGATGTTAAGGTTGGTGAAGAGGATTTTACTGTTTCTACTCCAGAAGCTTCTTTAGAACAAGTTAATAGTATTTTAAATGCAATTACTATATTCATTATTATTGTTGCTTCTATTTCTATTTTTGTTGGAGCTATTGGAATAATCAATACTATGACTACATCTGTTCTTGAAAGAAGAAAAGAAATTGGAATAATGAAAGCTATTGGTGCAACAAATCGTCAGATATTCATGCAATTCTTTATTGAGTCGGGTGTTTTAGGATTAATTGGGGGTGCAATAGGAGTTATTTTTGGAGTAGTCCTTGGATATTTTGGGATTATAGGAATAAATAATTTTATTGGGGCAGAAATTCAACCCCAGATAAGCATTTATCTTATATTTTTTGCTTTATTAGGGAGTTTTTTAATAGGAGCAATTGCAGGAATTCTTCCTGCTATGAGAGCAGCTAAACAAAATCCAGTTGAGGCATTGAGAGGATAAAATGATATCAAGAGAATTAATTAATTATTCTTTAAGAAATATAAAACAAAGAAAGACAAGAAGTGCATTTACAATAATTTCAATACTTGTAGGAATAACAACAATATTTATTTTTGTTAGTTTTGGTATGGGGTTGTTTAACTATATTGAAGAAATGTCAAGTGCTTCTTCTGCAAATAAAGTTTTAATTCAACCAAAAGGTTTTGGTGGAGGTATGGATGGTGCTTTTGCATTTTCAGAAGATGAGGTGCGTGTTGTTGAATCTACTTCTGGAGTTTATTCTGCAACTGGAGTTTATCTTAAAAATGCTGAAATTGAAAAAAGTGGAGTCAAAAAATATGTTTCTATACTAGGTTATGACCCCAAAAAACCTTTGATGAGTGATGTTTTTACTTTGAATGTTTATACTGGTAGAGAATTGCAACCAGGAGATAGAGGAGTAGTTTTAGGTTATAATTATCTTTTACCTAATAAAATATTCTCTAAACCTTATGAATTAAATGATAATATTATTTTGAATGGAAGAAAGGTTAAGGTTATTGGTTTTTATGCGTCTGTAGGAAATGCTCCAGATGATTCTCAGATTTATGTAACCAATGATTTTATGGAGGAATTATATTCTAATTCTAGTCTTTCATATAATTGGATTATAGCTAAAGTTGATACGAAGAATATTGATAGAGTTGTCAAAGATATTGAAAAAAATTTAAGAAAAGAAAGAGGACAAGATCAGGGTAAAGAAGATTTTTTTGTCCAATCTTTTGATGATATGATTGAATCTTATTCAACTGCTTTGGATATTGTTATTTGGTTTATAGTTTTGATTGCTTTGATTTCTGTTTTTGTTTCAGCTATTAATACTGCAAATACTATGATAACTTCTGTTTTGGAGAGGGTTAAAGAAATAGGAGTAATGAAGTCAATAGGAGCTAAAGATTCTGAAATATTTGCTATATTTTTGTTTGAAAGTTCATTTTTAGGATTTATTGCAGGAGTTTTAGGAGTGATTTTTGGAGTAGCTTTAAGTTTCTTAGGAGGTAAGATAATTGAAAGTGTAGGGTATGGGTTTTTACAACCTGCTTTCCCAGCATGGTTGTTTATTGCATGTATTGTATTTGCAACACTAACAGGTGCTATTTCAGGAGCATTACCTTCAAGAAGTGCTTCAAAAGTTAATCCTGTTGATGCTTTACGTTACGAATAACTTCAGATAATTTGTAATGTTTAGCCAGATGTTAATTTGAGCTTGAGGTATGAATTATGAATAAGACGAATATATTAATATATGAATAGAAACTATTGTCTAATACTTTGTTTAAGCCATTGCTCTTCTTTTTTTTCTTTCAGCTTCTCTTTTTCTTTTTTTGATTATTCTCCTAATAAATATTATTGCTATGAAGACAACTATTATTACACCAAACCAAGGGAATTTTTTCTTGTCTCCGTTTCTATCTACAAAATATGAAGGGTCAAAATCAACTACTTTTTGTAATTCTCTTCTTGAGTTTATTGAGTCAGTGTAAATAACATTTAGATTTATTCTTGTTTCCTCGTTTGGGAGTATTGCTTCAAAATCTGCTGTAGTGTATTCATTTGAATCTAAGTCTCCAACAACTATTCTGTTTGCACCTTTTATTGTAATATCATCTTGTTTTGGTATTTCTATTGTAAGTGCTTCAACATCTGATTTAGCTGTATTTAATATTTCAAAAGTTAGTTCTTTTGTTAGGTAATTGTAATCTTTAACATGTATTTCAAAATCAGCTCTTACATCTTCAACAGTTATATCAAATTCTTTAACAATATTTGATGCTGTTTTTGTTGAATAATATACTTCAATAGGATTTTCTCCATCAAGAGCATTTGAATCTATTCTTAATTTATATGAAGCAAGATAGTATGACGCATAATTTTTTTGATATACTCCTGATTTTATTGTTATTGGATTTCCTACATTTGGGTCAAGAGAAATAGGATAGTCTTCTTTAATTCCAAATGTAACTGTTCCACATTCTGTGTTTCTAATCCCATCTATTTTAAATAAAACTTTAACATAATCTCCTTGAATTGCAGGATAAGGGTCTTGGTTTATCATAGAAATTTGTAAGTTACATGGCTCTGCTGAAGCTATAACTGAGAATGAATAAATCATAACCAATATTGCAATTATAACCCCAATATTTGCTTTTCTCATTATGTAAATTATATATTTTTGTTTTTAAAACTTTGTAATTCTAAATCAAATTCCCCAATCAGCTTTTTCTTGTCTTTTTATCTCAGCTATTTCCTGAAGCATTTTCATTTCAGCACCAGAAAGTAAATCTTTATTTTTCTTAAGATTTCTGAATTGGGATTCTCCTAAATCAGAATACATAAAGTTTCTGTTTTTCATTGCTCTTTCAAAATTTATCCCAGGCATAGAAACAGCAACCTCCATTCCTTCCCCTGCTTCTGGAACTGATTTTCTTTCAGATTCAATATTTTTTATTTTCCCTACTTTTTCTCCTTTTTCATCTATTAAGTGCATTTGTTGTTTTAATTTTCCTGCTTCAATTCTTACACCAAATATTGCAGGACTTGTATTTCTGAAAACATATTGGTGAAGGATTTTTACTTTGCATATTGGTACTAGTTCCATTAATCTCTTTTTTTCAATATCTTTTTGTTTTTGAGTTCTCCAGTCAACCAAATCTTCAAGGATTTTATATACAACTTCGTCTGTTATTACTTTTATTTTTTTACCTTGGTCTTTTATTAATTCATTAGCATCTTCATCTATTCCAACATTAAATCCAACTATTACTACATCCAATTCATTTATTTCCATATTTGCTTTAGCAGCTATTACATCTGATTTGTTGATATTTCCTATACCTGCTTTTAGAACAGGAATATTTTGATTTTCTAGAAGGAAAAGAAGTGCTTCAATACTTCCTAAAGAATCTGCCTTTGCTATTATTCCATTATTTTTTGTTTTTATTTTGTCTGATATTTCTTTATTGAATTTTTCTTTTAGTTCCTGAAGATTGTTTTTGTAAATCTCAAATGGCATACCTGGTAAAACTTCATCTTTTTCAATTAATTGTATTCTTATGCCTGTTGAAGCTGTTACACTTTCTTTTGGTTTGAATTTTGCACAGAGTGGTTCTATTTCTTCTAATATCCTGATTTTAGTTACTATTGGTTCTTTTTCAGTGTTAAAGTTTGCAATTGCTATTTCATCTGTTTTTTTTAACTCTCCATCATATAATATGGCTTCAATGTAATTATTTGATTTTTCTTTTTTAACTTCCAATAGAACTCCTTTTGGTTCTTTTCCCATCTTTAATTTATCTGTTAGATATTTTTGACTTAAACCACAAAGCATCATTATTAATTCAGGTATTCCTTCATGGGTTTTTGCAGAACAAGGAACTAATGCTATTTTTTTTGTGAAATCTGAAATATTATAATATAAATCTGATTCAAAACCAAAGCTACTTAATGAGCCAATTAATGTCATGTATCTTTCATCAAAAATCTGACGGACATTGCTTCCTTGAGATTCAACACTTTCTTTTAATGGTTTATCTGTATTTGTTCTCCATCCTGAAATATTATCTATTTTATTTAAAGCAATTAAAAAAGGTGTTTTATGAAGTTTAAGTATTTGAATGACTTCAGCTGTTTGGGGTTTTATTCCTTCATTTATATCTACAACTAAAATTGCTAAATCTGCCAGAGAACCTCCTCTTTTTCTAAGATTAGTAAATGCCGCATGTCCGGGGGTATCAATAAGTAAAAATCCTGGTATATTTACTTTTATTCCTGACTTATCAATTAGAGGACAAGCTACTTTCATTTGAGCAATAGGATAAGAAGTGAAAGATATTTTTTGAGTTATGCCTCCGTGTTCTCCGGCTTGGACAGCGCTATTTCTAAGACAATCTAATATAGATGTTTTTCCATGGTCCACATGCCCACAGACTGTTACGATTGGTTGGCGGATTTTTACTTGATTTTCCATACTCAAGATATATAAGAAGTAGTTAAAAATGTTTTCAAATTTAATTTTACTCTTTCTTAGGCCATTCTATTTTTGAACCGCATTCAGGGCAGAATTTTACAGGGCTTTCAAAAATCATCCCACAATTACCAGGACATCTTACTTGAATAATCTTTTTTTCAATTACTGCTTTATAACCAGGTTTTCCAGAAAGAAGTTTACCCATTATATTAGAAAGCTCTTCGCTTTTTTGTATTTCTGCCATTTTTTCTTGAATATAATTTGCTTCAACCATCTTTGTATCTCCCTCCTTTATTTCTTTCTTTTAGTATATGAATAGAAAATTTATTTTTAAATTTTTTGATAATAGAAATTATTTAATACTTTTCAATAATCTTCTTTGATTTGCGGGTATTCGTGAGTGTTTCCCTCATAGTTCTTAAGAACAACCTTGTCCTTGTCTATACTTTGAACATATTCTGGTAATAAAGGTATTTTTCCTCCTCCTCCTGGAGCATCAATTACAAATTGTGGGACTGCGAGTCCTGAAGTATGTCCTCTTAATGATTTGTATATTTCAAGTCCTTTTTCAACTCTTGTCCTGAAGTGATTTGCACCTTTAACTGTATCGCATTGATAAATGTAATAAGGTCTTACTCTAATACTCAATAAACCTAGCATTAGTTTTTTCATTGTTTCTGGATTATCATTTACTCCTTTAAGAAGAACTGTTTGATTTCCAACTGGGATTCCTGCATTAACAAGAAGTTCACAGGCTCTTTTGCTTTCTGGAGTTATTTCATTTGGGTGATTAAAATGAGTGTTTATGTAAATAGGGTGGTATTTTTTTAACATATCGCATAGTTCTTCTGTTATTCTTTGAGGAAAAACACAAGGAATTCTTGTGCCTATTCTAATTATTCCATTTTCTCTTTTTGATATGATTGAGTGTACTGCTTTTATTATTTTTTCAAGTAGTTTATTAGGAAGCATTAAAGGGTCTCCTCCAGAAAGAATTACATCACGTATTTCAGGATGTTGTTTTATGTATAATATTGCTTTAGCCATTTCTTCCCATGTTGGATTTTTGGTTATATCTCCAACTTTTCTTTTTCTTGTACAAAATCTGCAATACATTGCACATGAATTTGAAATCCTGAAAAGAACTCTGTCTGGATACCTGTGAGTTAGAAGAGAAGGAACATTTTTTCTTTTTTGGTGTTCTGGTTCTTCATGAAGGGGGTCTTCTTCTCCACATAAGTCGTAAATTTCAGCAGAAGATGGAATACATTGTTTGTAAACCCCGTCCCCTTTTTCTTTTATTAAAGATAAATAGTAATCTGGAATTCTCATAGGATAATTACTACATATTTTCTTTAATTCGTCTTTATCCAAGTCAAATATCTTAGAAACCTCATCTATTGTCATGAATCTTTGGAATTTTTCTTGCACAGCTTTACATTTTACTTCTTCTTTTTTCTTCTCTGCTAATTGTAATCTGTTGCATTCCACTTTATTTCTCTCTCATCAGTTGTTTTCTCTTCATCAAAAGAGGACAAGGAATAGATTTTATCTTTTTCTTGTGTTTCTCTTAATTCCAAGTAATATTTTTTTTCTTTGTTATCATCTTTTATAAATGTTTGGAAAAAAATAAAGTTATATTCGGTGTTTTTAAAATAAAAATTTTGATTTTTGCGATTTTTTACTGAATTTTCTTTATTTATTTCCAGATAATCTGTATTTATTTGACTTAAACTCTCGTTGCTGGTGTTTATCTCTGAGAATCTAATTTTCTTTTGAGAAGTTGTTGTGCTGTTTTTTGAGAATGATTTTTCAAGAGCAGAATAATCTTCTAAATATTGGTTGTTTACAGGGTTGTTTTTTATCCTATCTTCTAGTTTTTTATTATTTGAGTTGTTTAGAGTATTTCCATTATTTTCAATCTTTAAAGAAAACACCAATTGTGGAAGATTTTTACCCTTATTTTTCACTTCTTTTTTTCTTTGGAATTTGGGAGGTGGTTCGTTGTCTGACAATAATTGTATCATATTTTACTGTTACTTTTTTATGTGAGCTTTATTTAAAAATCTTGTTATTTAAGATTTATATCCAGCCAAGAATGATTCCTAATCCTACTAAGAAAAGCAAGATTCCTGCAGTTAAATGAAGTTTTCTGATGTTCTTTTCCTTCCATCCTGAAACATCTTCAACTCTCGCTAATCCAAGATATACAATTAAGGTTATAACTATCATTGGTAATATGAAAACAAGGTTATAATACAGTAACCAAGGTATTGCTCCAATTGTTCCTAATTCAGAAAGTAAACCTGAAGCTACAATATATGGACCTATTGTGCAAGGTAACAGGAATAAGGTTACAATAAATCCTATTAAGAATGCAGATTTAGGAGAGGTTATATTTCCAATTATTTTTTTTACTTTTGGTCTCATAAAGATTGGCATTTCTGTCCCAAAACTACCTGCTTTATAGAAAAAGAAGTCCTTTATGTTTAATGCTCCTATAATCATGGCTAATATTGCTAAGCCATTGTAAACATATTTAGAACCTTCTCTTAAAAATTCAGCAAAAACTTTGAAGAATTGTATAATTATGACCCCATATGCTAAATATCCGATAAATACTGCAAGTGAGAAAGCTAATCCAGCAAAAAGAACCTTTTTTTTATTTCTTGGGTTTGCTAAAAGTATTGAGACTAGAACCATTGTAAGAACAGCTATTTCACAGGGATTAACTGAGTCTGCAAGTGCAAGAAGAGTTATTCTTCCTAAAGTGAATGTTTCAGATACAACCATTTTGTATTTTCTTATTTATTTAATTACTAATTTAAATCTTTCGAAATTTTTATTGCTTTCCCATTAATTATAGAATCTGCTATTTTTTTTCTTGCAGAAGCAAGTGTTCTTGAGAGTGTAGGTTGAGAAATTTGCATTTGTTTTGCTGCTTCTTCTTGAGAGATTTCTTGAAAATCCACAAGTCTTATTGCTTCAAATTCAGAAATTTCTAATTCTGTTTCTTTTAATTCTCTTATTAGAATTCCTGCTGGTTTAAAATAATTGGATTGGGGGTTGCCTCTAATCCTTCTCCTTTTACATGGACGAGGCATTTTATTATTCACTTCTCCTGTTAAATCTTCTGTTTCTACCCAATCCTCTTCTTTTTCCTCTTTGGGGTTCTGCTCCTTCACAGTTTCCCATTTGTCTTCCTGTTTTCGGTCCTTTTCCTTCTGGTCCTGTTTTGTCTTTATTTGGCATTTTTGTATTTTCTCCTGTTTTTAGTTATGAATATATATTCATAATTATATTTAAATGTTTTGGTTTTATAAGAAAATTACAAAATTATTTTTTATCTTTCATTAAGATTTTAAATTTTATAATGATTTAGACATTTGTATTAAATTAACATCCTGTTAATTCTTTTAATTTTTCAATTGTTTGAACACCAACAACTTTTTCTTGATTTATAATCCAGGTTGGAGTGTACTCTATTTCATTGCATTTATCTCTTTCATACCAACAATCAATTACATTAAGGTATTTGTAATTATTTCCAAATAATTCTCTTTGACTTTCACAAGCATGGCATCCCAATTGAGTATATAGTGTTGTTTTAGATGCAATACATTTTATTTCTTTTTCATCTGTTTCAACTGGCTTTTTTGAGAGTGCAAGAATTGCTATAATTAAAATGATAATTATTATTGCAAGAGTTATTATATTACTTTTTATTTGTTTTTTTGTTGGTCTTTTCATAAATTATATAATTTAAAATATGTTTTAAATTTTTTGGATAGTTAAAATTATTTAGAATTAATTAATAATCAGGCAGTTCTTCTTGTGAAGCTGGTTTTTTTGGTTTTTTCTTTGTTTCTATTGGGGCAGATTCAGCTTCTGCAGCTAATTCTTCTTCTGAAACAGAATTAATCATTTCTTTGAATTTAGGAAAATCTGCTGAGCCTATTCTTATACCTGCTTTTGTGAATCCAGTATATCTGTCAGATGTAACATATTCTCTTATTGTAAGTCCTTTTCTTCCCCCAAAATCATCTATTCTTATTATTATATCTGTTGAATCGTTTTTCTTTATTCTTCCTATGTCTTTTTCCATTTTATTATAGAGTTTTTCTCCTTTATATACTTATATATTTATATATAATATATATTATATATTATAGTATTTTATAAATGTTTTTACAGGAATTTTTAATTTTAAAGGGGGTTAGTTTTATGTATTTTTTAAAGTAAATAATTTTAAATAATAGTTATGTTTTTATTTTATATGAAAGAAAATTGTCCAAAGTGCCATGGAACTGGGATAGTTAAAGAACCAGACGGAAGTATCCATACTTGCTGGGATTGTTTAGCCAGTGGAGATATGAATGTTCATTCTGATAAGGTTCCAGATTCTAAGATAAAGATTTAATTTCAAATTATTTTATTTTAGAATAGTAGCTCTTATTATTCTTACTTCCTCTAATGGTCTGTCTTCTGAGTCAGTTTGAACAGAAGCTATTTTGTCTACAACATCCATTCCGTGAATTACTTCTCCAAATGCTGGATGTTTTGAATCCAAATAGTTGTTATCGACTAAATTTATAAAAAATTGTGAACCGCCTGTGTTTGGTCCTGCATTTGCCATTGAGATTGTTCCTCTATTATTTTTGTTTCCACCCTTGTGTGTGAACTCATCCTTTATAGTGTATCCTGGTCCTCTTCTTCCTGTTCCTGTTGGATCTCCTCCTTGAATCATAAATCCTTCAATTACCCTGTGAAATATAACTCCATCGTAGAATCCTTCTGAAACTAGTTTTGCAAAATTTCCTGCAGTTACTGGCATATCGTCGTATAATTGTATGACTATGTTTCCATGATTTGTTTCAAGTTTTACTTGAGTTCCTGAACTTATTACTTTACCTGTCATATTTCCTGTTATTTTTCCTATACCAATTAATCCTCCTATTACTAGGATTAGAATTAATATGTATCCCCAGATTTTTAAATGCATTGATTAATATATTGAATTTATCTTTTAAATGTTATTGTTTTTATGACTCGTTTAAATTATTCTTGGAAGATTAATCTTTCATTTCAATTTTAACATTAACAGATTTAGGTATTTGCATTCTTACAATATGATGAAGTATTTTTTCATTAGCTGGAAGGTCAATTAATCTTTTATGGATTCTCATTTCATAATTGTCGAATGTAGCTGTTCCACTTCCACAAGGAGATTTTCTTGTTGTTATTTTAAGCTTTTTTGTTGGTAAAGGAACAGGTCCAACTATTGTTATTCCTGATTTTTTAGCTATTTCTCTTATAGATTCACAGATATTATTTAACATATTTATGTCTGTGCTGTTTAATTTTATCCTTACCTTTGCCATATTACATTTATTATGGAGTGGTTTAAAAAGCTTTTTATATGATTGGCTTTGTTAGATTAATCAATTATCTTCTAATATTCTTCTCTTTTGGGTACTGGTAGCTCTTCTTCCTCGTCTTTGTCTTTTTTAAACAAGGATAATATAAAATCCACTAATCTTAGGATTATTTCAACTGCAACTATTATTCCGATGTAAACTAAAATATTTTCAAAAAATAATGGGAGTTCTGCTGCTCTTGTAAAGATTGATTCAAAATTGAAGAATTCTTTTTCTGTTATTGCTACTGCTAATAGTGTAAATGGAAGTAATTTGGATATATCTCTTGAGAGAGCTTGCTTATAGTATGCTGTTGTTCTTATAACTATAATTATTATTGTGGATATTGTTAGCACAGTTGAAAAATCAAGTTCCCTTGAAAGTAGCATTACAAATATTATAAATATAGAAAACCAGAATATAACAAAAAAAGGAAATATGATTATATATTCTAAAAAGTAGAGTATTGTTCCTGTGATTTTTTTGAATCCGGGGTGTCTTGCTTTGTTGTATTGTTTTAGGTTAAGTTCAATTAGATTTTTTTTAGATATAATATGATAAAGCTTCCATATAAAAATGAAAAATAATGTTACAAGAAGCGACATCAGTACTATATTTATGAACGTTTGAAGCCAAGGGTGTAAATTTCCAACAAATGCATGATATGCATCAGTAATACCTACATGAACTACACCTCCTTTTATTATTACCATTATGAACTATTAAAGGAGTTTTATTTTTTAAATGTTTTAGTTGAGTAGTTTTTATTAAAATAAATTAACTCAATAAATTTAAATATCTGTTTTCTATGTAGATTTATGATTGATATAAAGATATTGCGTGAAAATCCAGATATTGTAAAAGAGAATATCAGGAAAAAGTTTCAGGATGATAAACTGAAACTTGTAGATGAAGTTCTTGTTTTAGATGAAAAATGGAGAAAAGCTAAATATGAAGAGGATGGACTTAGAAGCGAGAGAAACAAGGTTTCTGAAGAGATAAATCAGGCCAAGAAGAAAAAAGATGAAAAGGCAGCTAAACAACTTCTTAAAAGAGCCAAGGAAATTCCAGATAAGATAGCTGAAATTCAAGAGAAGAGAAAGAAACTTGAAGAAGATATAAAGCAGATAATGTATAAAATTCCAAATATAATTCATGATTCAGTTCCAATAGGAAAAGATAGTTCTGAGAATGTTGAGATTAAAAGAGTTGGAAAACCTGAAATTCCAAATTATGAAATTTTTAATCATGCTGAATTAGCTGAGAAATTAAATGGAGTTGATTTTGATTCTGCAAGAGAAACTTCTGGAAATGGTTTTTATTTTTTAACTGGAGATTTAGCTGTGCTACATTCTGCAATGATTGCTTATGCAAGAGATTATATGATAAAACAAGGATTTAGTTATGTTATACCTCCATTTATGATAAGAAAAAGAGTTGTTGAAGGAGTTATGAGTTTTACTGAGATGGAAAATATGATGTATAAAGTTGAAGGAGAGGATTTGTATTTGATTGGAACATCAGAACATTCAATGATTGGAAGATTTATTGGAAAAACTTTAAACTCTACTAGTTTACCAATAACGCTTACGTCTTATAGTCCGTGTTTTAGAAAGGAGATTGGAGCTCATGGAATTGAAGAAAAGGGTTTCTATAGATTACATCAGTTTGAAAAACAAGAAATGATTGTTATATGTGAGCCAGAAGAGTCCTATAGATGGTATGAGAAAATGCTTCAATATACTGTTGATGTTTTCAAGAATTTAGATGTTCCAGTAAGAACCTTGGAATGTTGTTCAGGGGATTTAGCTGATTTGAAAGCAAAGTCTGCAGATGTTGAAGCTTGGAGTCCAAGACAGAAAAAATATTATGAAGTTGGTTCATGCTCAAATCTAACAGAAGCGCAAGCAAGAAGATTAGATATTAAAATAGAGAATAAAGGAAAAAGGTATTTTGCACACACATTAAATAATACTGTTCTTGCAAGTCCTAGGGCTTTGATTGCTGTAATGGAAAACAATCAACAGAAAGACGGGAGCATAAAAATACCTAAAGTTCTTCAGCCATATATGGGCGGAAAGAAAATCATTGGGATAAAGAAAGAAAAGAAGTAAATATTTTTTATTTTTGTAAAATTTTCATTTATCGAGAGTAATGAAAAAATCTAAACAAGTTTTATATACCCTTTTTGTTTTTATTTTTTATGGAAAAAGAAGAAAAAGGGAGAGTGAAAGAAAAAACTAAAGAAAATTCCAAGGAAGATTCTAAGAAAGAAAAAAAGAAATCTGTTTGGAGCTTTCAAGCAATCTCAATTCTTTTATTGATTGTGATTATAGCACTCATTCTTATTGTTGTTCAAGTTCCTTATACAACAACTAATGCTATAAAAGAACAAATATCTGAAAAAAAATGTTCTCAAGAAGATATACCTTTTATTGCTAATTTCAGAACAGGATTTAAATACAAAACTGCTGTGAATGTTCCTTCTTCTGAAGGATTGGCGTTGTACAAATATTCAGATTTGGATTCATTTATTTATGCTAATATAAGAAATACTGGTAAAGAAAGTGGAATTTATTGTATAAATGCTGCAGCTTATTTAATTGAGGGATTTGAAGATGAGGAAAATGCATTGGCTTCATTCCAAAAATTAATACTGACTGATTCAGATCAAGTCCAGGAATTACAAAATTGGGCTAGTGCAAGATATACTTATCCTGTTTGTACAGAGAATGCAATAAGACCTATTGATACAGATATTGTTTCACTCTGGGGACCTTCTATGCTTTCTGATAATGCTAAAGAATCATATGACTTAGACAAGGTTTACATCTTGGTTAATGTTGTTGCTCCAACTGTAGAAAAATGTGCTGAAGAAGATATAGATAAAGAAACTGAAGAAGAAGTTACAAGGTATTGTAATGCTTGGAAGCATGTTGTTGGAAGGTGCTGAATTTTAATTTAGACATGTTTTTAAAATATATTTTATTTATTTTTTTATGATTAAAGCAATCTTATTTGATGTTGACAACACTTTAATTGATTTTATGAAAATGAAAAGAAAGAGCTGCGAAGCAGCTGTTGAAGCAATGATTTCTGCTGGCTTGAAAATGAAAAAAGAAGATGCGATGAAAGAAATATACATAATCTATGATAAAAAAGGAATGGAATATAAAGCTGTTTTTGAAAAGATAATCAAAAAATCTAATGGAAAAATTGATTATAGAATTATGGCTTCAGGTGTTCTTGCTTATAGGTCTGTTAAAGAAGAACAAGTTATACCTTATGAAGGAGTTATGCCCACATTGAAGGTTTTGAAAAAGAAATACAAGCTTGTTGTTGTGAGTGATGCTCCTGCAATGAAAGCTTGGACAAGATTAATTATGGCTAAATTGGATGGATATTTTGATTTGGTTTTAACAAAGAGTGATGTTAAAAAACAAAAGACTTCAACTGTCCCATTTAATTCAGCATTGAAATATCTTAAGATTAAGCCAGAAGAAGCACTTATGGTTGGAGATAGGATTGAACGAGATATTCAAACACCAAAAAAACTTGGGATAAAAACTTGTTTTGCAAGATATGGAGTTGAAGATTCAAAAAAGCCAGCAATAGGAAAAAGCGGAGCTGATTTTGAGATAAATGAGTTTAAAGAGTTGATTGATGTTTTAAAGAAGATTTAGAAAGAATAAATTTTAAATATCTTTATTGAATTGTGAGCATGTTACCAATTTTTGTTGCAATATTTTCTTTTGCATAGTCTTTTTATGCCTTGCACTTACCTGCGCATCTTTCTTTTAAGGAACAATCATCTTGAGAACATACAAACTTGTTTCTGAAGTCTGAAGCATTTTTACTATTCCAAATATTTTTTAAGTTGTCTTTTTTTAGGTTTCCCATTAGTTCTCTGGAAAGATTACATGAGTATACGTCTCCTTCTGAAGAAATAAAAACCTGATTTCTCATACCTCCACATCCATACACTTGGGCATTATCTAATCCTAAGAGATAGCCAGCAGTATATAATTCACTTTTTTCTAGGTTTACTCCTATTTTTGAATTATCCATAATCCTTCTTCTTATTAAAGGGATTTCTTCCGGAATTATTTGCTCTAATTTTTTTCCTCTTCCACAATTTCTAAGTAAGTTAAACCTCAGTCCTTTTACCCCTAATTTTCTTGCTAGTAGAATAGTATTAATCACATCATCTTTGTTTTCTTTCATTACAGTATAATTTATGATTGGATTTAGTCCATTATCCTGAAGATGTTTAATAGAATTGATTGTTTTATCATAACTTCTTGGTCTTCTTGTTATTGTTTCATGAGTTTTTTTAGTGCTTCCATGTAAGCTTATACTTATTTTATCAATATAATCTTTTAGTAAATTTGAAGTTTTTTTGTTAATTAAAGTTCCATTAGAAACTATTTCTACATAATTTCCATTTTCTTTAGTTAATTCCAACAGAGGTTTAAATGAGTAATAGAGAAGAGGTTCTCCCCCTGTGAATTTAATCGAGAGATTTTTGTTGCCTTTTATTTCTGATTTTATTAATTTAAATGCAATTTCCTTTATTTTTCCTGAAGAATTATTCCAACAATGGATACAATTGAGGTTGCACTGTCTTGTGAGTTCTATTTCCAATCTTTTGGGGTATGCAAAGCCCCATTTCCCATCAATTATAGGGATTTCTTCATAACAATCTAATACATTCTTATTACAAGGTGTTCCTGGGTGATGTTGGATTTTCATTTTCTGATTTTAAAGATTTAAGAAACTTTTCCTGCACCTCTTTAAAATCTCCAAATAATTCATTAAAAGCCTTATACTCTCCTTTTTGTTTTATTAATTTTATAAATTGTATAATTTTTTCAAATCCGTAATTTTCTGAGAGAAATTTGAAAAATGCAGCTGATTGTTGATAAGCTGGGAATTTTTTCCAATTTTCCTTGGTTTCTATTTTCCTGAAATCAATAAACTTGGATATTTTGAATTCCTTGTCTTTAAATGCTAGATATTGACAGAGTCCTTCTTGAATCCACATAAAAGTGTATTTTGGGTCAAGAATTCTTCTTACAAATATGTGGCTTAATTCATGAACTATTACTTTTTCAAACTCTTCTGTTAGGTGACCTCTGTTTTCAAACAATTTTTTATTTAAAATAAATATTCTTCCATTACTTGCAGCAAAACCAACAACATATTCTGGAGGATTACTCTTATATTCTTTTTTGTAAATTTCCAGAAATTCTTCCAATGAATCGATGATTGTAACTTCTATTTTATATGGGGGAATAGTATTTGGGTCAAAATCAAATAAATTTAATAATAAGTTAAATTCTTTTTTAATTACTTTTTTGAAAGCATTGTCTGAAGTATATATCATTAAAGACATTTTTTTATTTTAAGCCTTCTATTTTGTATATTAATCTTATAATTTGGACTTTAAGTATTTATATTAGAAAGAATAAAATATATAAAATTCAAATACTATTAAAAGACATGTTTAAGTGCACTAAAAAATACCAGCAAGTAAGGCATTTTATCTTGGAAAAACTAAGAAATCTTTTTTATAAAAATAAAAATAATCTAACAGAAGAACAAAGACAATATTTACTTTCTGGAATTAATCCTGAGATATTGAAAGCTTACAATATAATTTATTCTT
The DNA here is from genome assembly GCA_002069705.1 of Candidatus Diapherotrites archaeon ADurb.Bin253. Taxonomy (GTDB): domain Archaea; phylum Nanobdellota; class Nanobdellia; order Pacearchaeales; family GW2011-AR1; genus MWBV01. Next base: position 29,232 of record MWBV01000005.1, read on the forward strand.
CGAATACTCTTTATTTTAAGGCAGATAAAAAAGGTACAGATATAAGTAAAGGTTTGGAGTATAAGGTTTCTTCTTCAGATTCAAGAAAAGCTTCTTTTGCTGAACGTATGAAAGCAATTGAATTGAATCATTTAAAAAAATTAAATGAAATTTATTCTTCAGTTGTTGAGAATTATAACAAGGGGATGGATAAACCAAGGGATATTTTAATATATAATGGATCAGATGGAAGTGTAAGAGTTAGTTTTTCTTAGAATATTTTTATTTGGGAACATACAAACCATTAATTATTACTAAGGGTGTTCCAGCATCAGAAGACCCGCTTACTAAATCTGCTAGGCTACCTGCAATGTCTTTTAATGGTCTTGGGGTTGTCCCTCCTGTTTTTATGCTGTTTGCTTCATGTAATTCTTTTGATTCAATTTTTATTTTCTCTTCAATTTCTTGTTTGTCAAGTCCTTGGGCAAGGTATTTGTCTGTAAGATATTTATATTTCACTCCATCTCTTTGTTTTTCTAAATTAGGAGTATATCCAAATGCAACAACAGGGTCAGCTAATTCATAAATACCTGTGCTTGGATCTTTGTATGCTCCATCTCCATATACCATCACTTCTATATCTTTACCAAGGTTTTCTTTTACTCTGTTTTGAATATTAATTGCAAGAACTTCTGAATCTCTTGGTGCAAGTTTTAATTTTCCTTCTGACAAATTACTTCCTAAAAGCCCCCATTCAGACCAGCCATCTCTTCCTGATACAGATTCATTGCAAATGTCTTGTAAAGTTATTGAGTTCCTGAAGTATTTTTTTATTTTTTTTAAATCTTCATTTCTAGTATGTATTGAGGAAACCAGCATTCCATCAAGATATTCTAAATACATTTCATTGTATCTATCACTTTCAATTATGAATGGTACTGCTCCTTCTTGTGTTATTATGTCTTTGTATAATTCAGAATAATTCATTTTTGTTATAGGATGGTTTTTGATTTCATTTCCTACTTCGTCTTTTCCTTTTGAAAATTGAACATATACCACTCCATTTGGAACAGCTTTTGCAATCCCACTTAAAATTGCTGAAAATCTGTTTCTGCTTGCAATTGGAAATAGAACTCCTATATGGGATTCATCCTTTAATTTTAATTTAGTTGATAAATCATTAGCAATATCATCTAAATTTACATAATTATTTTGAGAGCGAGCAACAATAGACTCAGTTATACATACTATTGAATTATTATTTAATAGTTTGTCTTTTGCACATTTTTCAAGATGAGAATAAACAATGTTTTCTATATTATCTCCAGGCTGAATTACAGGAAGTTTAACTCCAAAAGCAGCAGGTCCAATGTAATCTGGTAAAAATGCCATATATTGAAAAAAGTTGAGATGGTTTAAAAAAATTATTGTTATTGAAAGAAATAATTTAGTATAACAATCCTTAAAAAAGATATTTCTCTTTATTTTTTATGTCAGTGAGTTACCTTGGAATACATCTTGGGACATTAGAATATGTTGCTATTCTTTTATTTGGATTAATTATATTTGTTATAATTATGATTGCTACAGAAAATCAAAGACAGAATAGACAAAGGGCTGAGAGGGCAAGAGAAAATAGAAGAATGAGTGAACTTAGAAATAGGATAGATGCTGAGAGTCTCATATAAGATAAAGATAAAAGAGGAGGAATATAATTAAATGGAAGATGATAAGAAAATATTGCGTTTTAGAATTGAGTTTATAACGTCTGAAGAGGATTCAGATGAAGTTACAGGAGTTATTGATAATCAAAAGAAAGTTGTGGAATTATATGAACTTGAAGGAGAAGATATGAAGTACAGAGGATTTATACCATTTAGTTCTATAAAAAAGTTAGAAATAATTGATAAGGAAACTGAAGAAGAATAAATTGTAATTAAAAATATTTTTTAAATTTCTTCAACAACTTTTGTTAAATCTGTGACATAATCTCCTTCTTGAAGTTTAACAATCCTTACACCTTGTGCAGCTCTTCCCATTACTCTTATGTTTGCAAGAGAAGTTCTTATTACTATTCCTTTAGCTGTTGTTACAATTATCCCGTCATTGTCATTAACTGAAACAGTTGTCACAACATTTCCTGTTTTGTCAGATATTTTAACATTTATAACACCTTTTCCAGCTCTTGCTGTTTTTCTGTAGTCCTGAACTTCTGTTCTTTTACCATATCCTTTTTCTGTTATTGTAAGAATTACAGGAGTCTCTAAAATTTCTAAACTTACAACTTCATCTCCTTTATCTAGTTTTATTCCTGTAACTCCATAGCTAGACCTTCCCATTTGCCTTACATCATTGGAACTGAATCTTATTGCTTTACCATGTTTTGTTGCTAGAAGAACTTCTTGGTCTTTCTTTACAACCCCAACTCCAATTAAAAAGTCTGAATTATCATTTGGTAAGTTAAGGGCCTTTATTCCTGAAGCTCTTGGATTAGAGAAATTATGCAAAGATGTTTTCTTTACAACTCCTAATTTAGTTGCCATAAATAAATCATCTTCAAAGTTCTTTACAGAAATTACATTTGTAACTTTTTCGTCTTTTAATCCAAGCATGTTTATCAATGCTTTACCCTTACTGTATCTTTCTGCTACAGGTATTTCATATGCCTTTAACCACAAAACTCTTCCTCTGCTTGTAAAGAACATTAAATAATCATGAGTAGAACAAGTAATTAATTGTTTGACAAAGTCCCCTGTTGCTAAATCACTTCCAATAACCCCTCTTCCTCCTCTATTTTGCTCTTTGTAAGATTGAACATCCATTCTCTTACAATATCCTTTATCAGTTATTGTTACTACAACTTCTTTTTCTTGTATTAGGTCTTTTTCTTTGATTTCTTTTATGCTCTTAAGAATCTGTGTTCTTCTGTTGTCCCCATATACTTTCTTTAATTCATTTACTTCTTTTGTTATTATTTTAAGAACTTCTTTTGTGTCTGCTAAGATTGCTTCATATTCTTTTATTTTTCCTTTTAATTCTTCTGCTTCTTTTTTTAGTTTTTCAACTTCCATAGAAGTTAATTGTTGTAATTTTGTTTCAAGAATAGCCTGAGTTTGTTTTTTTGTTAAACTATATTTTTTCATAAGTGCTTCAGAAGCTTCTGCAGTAGTTTTGGATTTCTTTATTAAGTTTATAACACCATCAATATCTTTGAGTGCAATTAAAAGTCCTTCAACAATTTCTTGTCTTTCTTTTGCCTTCTTTAATTCAAATTTTGTTCTGTTGACGATTATTTGTTTTCTGTAGTTAACATAAGAATCAAGAACTTCTTTGAGATTCATTACTTTTGGTTTTCCACCTTCAAGAGCAAGGAAATTAACATTAAAAGAATCTTGAAGTCGAGTATATTTGTATAAAGCGTTTATTACAAATTTAGAGTTAGCTTCTTTTCTTAATTCCAAGACAATTCTTATTTTACCTTTAGAAGATTCATCTCTCAAATCCCAAACATCTTTTATCTTTTTATCTTGAACTAATTTAGCTATTTGTTCAACAAGAGTTGTTTTATTTAACATATAAGGTATTTCAGTTATAACAATTGCTTCTTTTTTATTTATTGTTTCAGTTGTTGTTTTACCACGCATTATCAGTTTTCCTCTTCCTGTTTGATATAAAGAAATCATATCTCCTTGGACACTTCCTCCTGTTGGAAAATCAGGTCCAAGCATAATTTCATTTAGTTCTTTAAAACTTATTTGAGGATTTTTAATGTAAGCATTTATAGCATCACAAACTTCAGTTAGATTATGTGGTGGAATATTTGTTGCCATACCCACAGCAATACCTGAAGCTCCATTGAGGATTAATGTAGGGAGTTTTCCAGGGAGCAATTCTGGTTCTTTTAAAGAATTGTCAAAATTAGGTAAATGGTTTACAGTGTCTTTTTCTAAATCTTGTAAAAGTTCTTGAGAGATTGGCATTAGTTTTGCTTCAGTATACCTATAAGCAGCTGGAGGGTCTCCATCAATTGAACCAAAATTTCCTTGACCATATACAAGAGGATATCTTAAGGAGAAATCTTGAGCCATTCTTACTAATGCATCATATGCAGCACTATCTCCATGAGGATGGTACTTACCAATAACATCTCCTACTATTCTTGCAGATTTTTTTGTTGCAGTATTTGGTTTTAAACCCATTTGGTGCATTGAGTATAATATTCTTCTTTGAACTGGTTTTAATCCGTCTTCAATTGCAGGAATAGCTCTTGATACTATAACACTCATAGCATAATCAAGATAAGATTTTTTCATTTCTTCAGAAACTTCTCTAGGAAAAATTCCTTTTTTCAGATTTTCTTCAGCTTTTGGATCAATGTTTGGTGTCATTTTATGCAACTTCTTCTCCTTTTTTATCTAAGAATTCCATAAGTTCATCTTCAGTTAATTGTTTTTCTTTTATATCTGTTCCAGTCCATTTACATTTTTTACATTCCCATTGTTTTCCTGTACTGCTCTCTTCTTCAAAGTCCATATTGCTTAGTGTTATTACAACATCATCACTTTTGCATTTAGGACAGATTTTTATTTTGAATGTTTTTCCTTGTTTTTTATCTGGAGCTGATTTTCCTTTGGCTTTAGCATATTCTTCAGGTGAATCATACCCTTCTAATATCCATGCAGGTGTTGTTAGTTTTCCTTTTTTTGCCATTTTAAAACTCCTTGAAATATTTTATTAATATTTTTTTTGTTTCAGGATCTATTCTAAGTTGATTTAATTCTTTTTTTCCAAACAATGCAATTCCTACACCTTCCTTTATTTTTATTTTAGATAAATCATTTAATTTACCTAAGAATACATAAAATGTTGATTTGCCTCTTTTAGAAATTGTTTTTTCAGTAAACATAAATTTTACATTCATCTTAATTCCAAGTTCCTCTTTTATTTCTCTTAGCATTTCTTTGTGAAAATCTTCTGATTCAGCTTCTCCTCCAACAAAACACCAAACTCCAGGATAAACAGGGTAATCTAAACTTTTCTTTTGTAAAAGCAATTCTTTTTTGTTGTTCTCTATGATTGTTACTACTATTGTTTTTTCCATTTTATACATCTAGTTCTGCCTCATGTGCATTTTCTTGAATGAAATCTCTTCTTGCTTGTACATCATCTCCCATAAGCATTGTGAATACTCTGTCTGCTTCAATTGCATCTTTAATATATATTTTTTTTATCTTCCTTGTTTTAGGATTCATTGTTGTATCCCATAATTGTGTTGAGTTCATTTCCCCTAAACCCTTGAAACGTGTAACCCCTCCTTCATTTACTCCTAATTCTGCTGTTACTTTTTTGAGTTCCTCATCTGAGTAAACATAAATATCTTTTTGTCCTTTTCTTACTCTATATAATGGAGGCATTGCAGCGTAGATGTGTCCATGCTCAATTAATTGGGGCATGAATCTGAAAAAGAAAGTTAAAAGAAGAGTTTTTATGTGTTCTCCATCAACATCTGCATCTGTCATCATTATGATTTTTCCATATCTTATTTTTGCGGGGTCAAATTGTTCTCCTATTCCAGTTCCTATAACTGTAATCATGTTTGTTATTTCTTCACTTGAAAGAGCTTTTGATGGATTTGCTTTTTCAACATTGAGTATTTTACCTCTAAGAGGAAGAATTGCTTGTATTTCTTTATTTCTTGCCATTTTAGCAGAGCCTCCTGCAGATTCTCCTTCAACTAAATATAATTCAGTTTCTTCTGATTTTTTATCTGAACAATCTGCAAGCTTTCCAGGTAATCCTCCTAATGAGAATGCATTTTTTCTTCTGACCAAATCTTTGGCTTTTTTTGCAGCAAGTCTTGCTTTAGCAGCTTGAAGAGATTTATCTGCTATTTTCTTTGCTACTTGTGGATTTTCTTCGAAGAATTCTGTTAGGGCAGAAGTAACTATTGAATCAACAATTCCTTTTACTTCAGAATTTCCTAATTTTGTCTTTGTCTGTCCTTCAAATTGTGGTTCTGAAATTTTAATACTTACTATTGCTGTTAATCCTTCTCTTACATCATCTCCTGAAAATGAATCATTCTTAAGTAAATCTTTTTTCTTTGCATAATCATTTATTACCCTTGTAAGGGCAGTCTTGAAACCAGAAATATGAGTTCCTCCTTCAACAGTATTTATTGTATTTACAAATCCGAATATATTTTCCTGGTAAGTTGAATTGTATTGTATTGCAATTTCAACTGCACCATTAGTCATTTGTCTTTTAAAATAAATAGGTTTGTGTAATATTTCTTTGGATTTGTTTATCCACCTTACAAATTCAACTAATCCTCCACTTGAGAAAAATTCTTGTGAAGTGTCTTTTATTTCATCTCTTAATTCTATTTTCAATCCAGCATTTAGGAAAGTTACTTCTCTAAATCTTGATTCTAAAACTTTGAAATCAAAAGTTGTTGTTGAAAATATTTGTTCATCTGGATAAAAGGTTATTTTTGTTCCTGTTTCATTTGTATCTCCCACAACCTTCATTTTTGTTGTTGGATTTCCTCTGGAATATTCTTGTTGATGTATTTTACCATCACGTTTTATCTCAAGGATTAATTTTTTTGAAAGAGCATTAACACAGGAAACTCCTACTCCATGTAATCCTCCTGAAATAGCATAAGATTTCTTATCAAATTTTCCTCCTGCATGGAGTTTTGTTAAAGCTATTTGTGCTGCAGGAACTTTGTAATCTGGATGAATGTCTACAGGTATACCTCTTCCATCATCATCAACAGTTACAGAACCATCTTTGTTTAGAGTTACCTTTATTCTATCACAGAATCCAGCTAAAGCTTCATCTACAGAATTATCAACTACCTCATAAACTAAGTGATGTAATCCCTCTTTTCCTGTTGAACCAATGTACATAGCAGGTCTTTTTCTGATTCCTTCTAAACCTTCTAATACCTTGATATCATTAGCGGTATAATCTTTTTTTTCTGCCATCTTATAAAAAATCTGTATTTTTTATATTATTTCTCTTTATTATTCCGTAAAAAAGAAAACCCCTTTTATAAATCTTTCTGCTATTTTATCGTCGATAAAATAAAAAAATGAGTAAAAATCAGTTAAAATATTTAAATTATTTTTAATTAATTTACTATAGAATAAAATTCTTTAAGCTTCCTTACAAGAGACACAAATTAGCATTCCTTTATGTCTTTCTAATCGCCCATAATTTCCACATTCTTCACATATTCCTTCCCTAAAACCTGACATCTTTTTTTCTTTTGCTTTTTTTACAAGCTTTAATTTTCTTGCTTCTTCTCTTATTTCAGCAAATTCTTGTAATTCAGGATAAATTTCAGGATTAAAGCTTAAGATATCTTTTGTTGTAATTAATCCAACTAATTCATTGTTGTCTATGACTGGGAGTCTTTCAAATCTGGATTTTTTCATTTTCTTTAAAGCTTCTTCAAGTGTAGCACTTGGTTTTATTACAGCAATTTTTTTTGGAGAGATGTCTTTTGCTTGTATTGATGAAAGGTCTTTTTGGGACTTTTTTACAAGTGCCCAGAGAATATCCTGTGTTGAAATCAACCCTATAAGCTTCTTTTTTTCAACAAGAAGAAGGCTTCCTGTCTTTTTTTTGACCATCTTTTTAGCACATTCTAGTAAATTAGCATTTGGACTAATAACAAGGGGTTCTCTTGTCATTATATCAGAAACCAGTATTTTGTACATATTTTTACAGGGTTTTAGCACTTATAAATATTTTTTACCACTTCAAAAATATAAGTCTTGTTTAAAAAATGATAATATTGAATTTCAATACAATAATGCTTAAATAAATGATTTGAGAACATTTTTTATTAGGTGGAGGAACATATTAAACTGAAATGGATAGACAATATAGAACTAAAATAAATCTTGAGGGAGAATATGCTTATGAAGATGTAAGTCTATTTTTAGAGAAGATTAGCTTGGAGTGTGATAAATATAAACATGGAGGTGTTTATTTTCTTGATAAAGATAGATACCAAAGAACAAGGGTAGATTCAAAAAATAAAACAGTCGAATTAACAGATAAGGTTGAAGAATGGATATTTAATAGCATAAATGAATTAAGTATAAAAAAGTGATATGACAAATAAACCAATAACCTTAATGCCTGAAGATATACAGAGAATTATTGGTAAAGATGCTCAAAGGAATAACATTGCTGCAGCTAAACTTGTTGCAGAGATTGTTAAAACGACTTTGGGGCCAAGAGGCATGGATAAGATGCTTGTTTCTCCTTTAGATGATATAATTATAACTAATGATGGAGCAACTATTTTAAGTGAGATGCAAATTGAACATCCTGCTGCAAAAATGATGGTTGAGATTGCTAAAACTCAAGAATCTGAAGTTGGAGATGGAACAACTTCTGCTGTGATGATTGCAGGAAAACTTTTAGAAAATGCAGAGAAGCTTTTAGATAAGAAAATACATCCTATTGTTATTGTTAAAGGATATAGAATTGCTGCAGAAAAAGCTCAGGACATTTTGAAAGAATTGTCTCTGGAAGTTGATCATAAAGATGAATTTGTTTTGAAACAGATTGCAATGACTGCAATGACTGGGAAAGGAGCAGAAGATTCTAAGGAAAATCTTTCAGATATTGTTGTTAAGGCAGTTAATCAGATTGAGGAAAATGGTTTTGTGGATTTAGATAATATAAAAATAGAGAAAGCAAGAGGAGAAGGTATTGGAGATAGTGAATTAATATCTGGGATTGTTATTGATAAAGGAAAAATAACCTTGGATATGCCTTCTTATGTTAAAAACGCAAGAATTGCTTTAATTGATATTCCTTTGGAACTTAAATCTCCTGAATTAAAAACAGAGGTTTCAATTTCTTCTCCTGAACAATTACAAAGATTTTTACTTCAGGAAGAAAATTCAATTAAAGAGATTGTTAATTTGGTGAGAGAATCAACTGCTAATGTTGTATTTTGTCAGAAAGGTGTTGATGATTTTGCAAGTTTTCTTTTAGCTAGAAATGGAATTTATGTTTGTAGAAGAGTTGCAAGAAGTGATATGCATAAGATAGCAAAAGCTACAGGTGCTAAGATAATAAGTAACTTAAATGATTTAACACAACTTGAATTAGGTTCAGCAGAGAATGTTGAAAATGTTAAGAGGGGAAATGATTTTTATACTTACATCCAAGGGTGCAAAAATCCTAAGGCTGTTACTATTTTAATTCACGGTGGAAGCGACCATGTTATGGATGAAATTGAGAGAGCAATAGATGATGGGTTAGGTGATGTTTCTTGTGTTTTAAAATCTGGATTAGTTGTTCCTGGTGGAGGGGCTATTGAGATGGAGGTTTCCAGAAGATTAAAACAATTTGGACAGACTATTTCAGGAAGAGAAAGATTAGCTGTAGAAGAATTTGCAAATGCTTTGGAATTTATACCTCTTACTCTTGCTGAAAATGCTGGTTTAGATCCAATAGACATTATCACTGAATTAAGGGCTAAACATGATTCAGGAGATAAGAATGCTGGACTGAATTTATTTGAGAATAAAGTTGCAAATGTTCTTGAAGCTAAAATAATAGAACCTTATAATATAAAGAGTCAGGAAATTGATTCTGCAACAGAAGTTGCAAATATGATTTTAAGGATAGATGATGTTATTGCTTCTAAGCCAGATAAGAGAGGAAAAATGAGCTTTACAGGTGAGAGGGGAAGAGAAGCAGAATTTATGAGTGGATTAGAGTAGAATTCTTCTCAATAATACTTAAAAACCAGTATCTCTAGTATTTTTTATGTATTATCATATTATACTTACAGAAAAATGCAATTCCAGATGCAAATATTGTTATCAAAAGTCAATGGAAGAATTTGATAATGGACTTAAAGATAAATTTGAATTTGATTATAGTGCTCCGTGCGAATCAACAGTTAAAGGAGTTGATGTTGCACGATTCTTGAAAGATGGGGACTGTTTGATATTTTATGGTGGAGAACCTTTAGTTAATTTTCAGAAAATGAAGGAAATAATAGATTCTGTTGAGAAATCTAAAAAGAAAATAAAATTCTATATACAAACTAATGGAAAATTGCTTGATGAAATACCCTTGATTTACATCAACAAAATGTCTAAGATGCTTGTTTCAATAGATGGAGATATGAGAAGGACAGATTATAATAGAGGTTTTGGAACTTACAATAAGGTCCTTAATAATTTAATTGAATTAAGAGAAAAAGGATATAAGGGAGAGATTGTTGCAAGGATGACTTTGTCTTTTTCAGATGTTTTTGGACAAGTTAGACACATAGTTGGATTAATTGAGAAAGGTATATTTGATTCTGTTCATTGGCAGATTGATGCTGGATTTTACAAATCTGATTTTAATAAAAAACAGTTTAAACTTTTTGTAAAAGAATATAATAGGTCTATAGATAGATTGTTGGATTTTTGGGTTGATTATATGAAAGAAAATAAGAAAGTTTTGAAATTTTATCCTTTTTTAGGAATATTTGAGTGTTTACATTATAATAGAAAAACAAAACTTCATTGTGGTTCTGGATATGCAAATTACACTATTTTAACTAATGGTAAAATTGTTGCTTGTCCTATTATGAGCGGTATAAAGAATTTTTATTGTGGGGATTTGGCTTCTCCTAATGAAACACTTAAAGAAATTTATGTTCAAGAACCTTGTAGTTCTTGTGAATATCTGGATATTTGTGGAGGAAGATGTTTGTATAGTAATTATGCTCAACTTTGGCCTGAAGAAGGACAAAAGTTAATCTGTGAAAGTGTAATCCATTTAATTCAAGGGGTTTATGATGTATTACCCAAGATAGAAGATTTAATTGAAAAGAAAATTATTTTGGAATATGATTTTGATTATGAGAAATATTTTGGTCCTGAGATTATACCGTAAATTTTTTATTAGATATTAAGCAAAACTCGCATAAATAATACAAGCCAGAATAACTATTGAAGCAATTATATTTTTTTTATTTATTTTTTCTTTAAGGAAAATTTTTGCAAATAAGTAGATTAGAGCTGCTCCTAACATAAGTATTAATGTTGTTGAAACAATTCCTATTTTTAGGTATCCATAATATGCAACGACTCTATATAAAACCCAGATTATTCCAACTGTAACTAAATCTATTTTTAATTTCTTATCTACTCCTGAAAGTTTTGTTCTGAAGAGAATTAGGCTAAATACAAATATTCCAAAACATCTCAGAAAATAGAAAGTTACAGGGGAATAAAGTTCAAGTATTAAATTAGATATTATTATTTCAAGAGCAAAAAAGAAACTTCCTATTATTGCTGCAGTGAAATATTTGTTGAATCTTAATTGTTCTTTATTTATGTGTGTTAATATAAGCACTAACCCCGCTACAAGAGATGCAACTAAAACTTTTGGATTGCTTTCATATGCTCCTTGAAAAAACAAACTAAATAATACTGCAAGCAGAATAGTAAACAATGGTTCAAGCATTTTTGCTGGTTCTAAATTGCTTATTTTTTCACCTTTCATTGAATAAAATGTAAAAAGGTTTGCAACCATTGAACAGATTACAACTGCAATTAAGATTAGTATGTTTTTTAATTGTAAAGCTTGAGGGTCTAATTTCCAGAAAAAATAAAGCATAGGAAGCAATATTAAAGAGATTGTTAAAAATCCTAATGTTTGGTATCTTCTGATATCAATTTCTTTTCTTTTCAGAATATGTCTTTCAAGGACAGTTCCTCCTGCCAGTGCGATTGCAGCTATTATTGGAAAGTATATCATCTCTTTTAGTTAATGCTAAGTTATTAGCTATTAAAAAACTTTTGAAAAATTTATAATGAAAAAGCTTAAAAGTGCTGAAAAGTTTTACTTTTTAAGGGCCTATAAGCTAGCGGTAAACTGACTCGTTTACATGTTTGGTCGATTAAGAATTAACAAACTAAAAGCCGAGTATTCAGCGGTTCGACTCCGCTTAGGCCCATTTGTTATTTAATTCTTATTTGCATTTTCAAATCATTTATATACTCTAATTACTCTGTATTCTTAATTAAATTGGAGGTGTAAATGAAAAAAGCACTTGATAAAGTAGGTGGATGGGCATTTATAATTGGCTTAGTTTTAGCTATTTTAATTGCCATATTTGGTGCTGAAGCAACTTGGCCAATATACTTATTGCTTTTCCTTGGAATTGTAGTAGGTATTTTGAATATAGGCAAGAAAGAAGTTAGCTCGTTTTTACTAGCAGCAGTTGCATTTATGTTTACCTTTACTTCTCTAGGTAAAGTAGTAGAGATAATACCTGTTCTAGGAGAACCATTAGCTAGATTTTTTAGCTTAATGAATGCATTTGTTGCTCCTGCAGCTGCAGTTGTTGCATTCAAAGCATTGTTTGCTCACAGTAAGCACTAAAAATATTTTTTGTTTTTATTTTTTGTTTTTCTAAATCTAAATGATATATTATTTATCAAAAATATTATAAATAATAATTTATTATAATTCTTATGAGAAAAGAGTGTGCATTAAAAATTATATTTATAATTTCAATAGCAGGATTGTTGTTTTCAGGTTATTTGAGTTATACTGAATTAATTGCTGGATATTGTGCAGTTAGTGATTCAGGAGCTGGAGGATGTACAAATATTGCTGGAATCCCTGTTTGTGTTTATGGTTTTGTCATGTATCTTGTTATATTTGTTATTTCTTTACTCGGATTAAGAAGCAAGAGTAAAAGATGAACTATTAAGATACTTTTTTAAATTAGTGTTTATTTAATAATATATGAATACCCGATTTATCTTTTTAGGTATTTTCTTAACAATATTTCTTATTATTGGTGTTATTTATATTTTGAAGAAAAGAAAAGGTTCAATTGAATTAATTCCAGAAAAATACAATTATAATTTGGGAGAGAAGTTAAGTGGTAAGCTTGTTTTGAAACTTAGGAAACCAGCAAATAACAGTAAATTAATTATAGGTTTAAAATGTCAAAGGTCAGAAACAACATATTCAAATAATGAAAAAAGCACTAGTCATTATACTTTGTTTGACTTTAACTTTCCATTAGAAAATAATAAAGATTATACTCCTGGAGAATATTCTTATGATTTTTCAATAGATATTCCTAAAAATTATTCTAAAGATGTTGGACCTATAGCTGGAAATATAATAAAATCAATTAATTTTCTTAGAGGTAGAAATTCTTTTTTGAATTGGTATTTGTATTCTGAATTAAATTGTTCAGGTGTTGATTTAAATAAAGAGATTAAGATTAATGTTTCTTGAAATTTTGTTTTCTAAGTTTCTTTTCTGTTTCTGCAATTGCTATCTTTGTTTTTATTACAGTGTCTGGATTCAATGAAATAGAATCAATTCCACATTCAACTAAGAATTGTGCAAAATCAGGGAAATCTGAAGGAGCTTGTCCACATATTCCTATTTTTCTGTTATATTTTTTGCATTTTTTTATTACTTCTGCAATAAATCTTTTTACAGCTTCATTTCTTTCATCATAAATATCTGAAACTATTGAAGAATCTCTGTCTAATCCTAAAACTAATTGAGTTAAATCATTACTTCCAATTGAGAACCCATCAAATATTTTTGAGAATTCATCACACAATATTACATTTGAAGGAATTTCACACATAACATATACTTCTAATCCGTCTTTTCCTCTTTTAAGTCCGTTTTCTTCCATTATCTTTAATACTTTTTTTCCTTCCTCAACCGTTCTACAAAAAGGAATCATTAACTTTACATTTTTTAATCCAAATTCTTCTCTTACTTTTTTGAAAGCTTTACATTCAAGGACAAATCCTTCTTTGTATTCTTTTTTATAATATCTTGAAGCTCCTCTCCATCCAATCATTGGATTTTCTTCTTTTGGTTCATATTCTTTTCCTCCAATTAGATTTGCATATTCATTTGTTTTGAAGTCACTTGTTCTTACAATAACTTCTTTTGGATAAAATGCAGCTGCAATCATTCCTATACCTTCAGCAAGTTTATCAATAAAGAATTGTTCTTTGTTTTTGTATCCTTGAGTTAATTCATCTATTTCTTCTTTTACTTTTCCTTCAGGTAATTTTTTGTAATTTACTAAGGCCATAGGATGTATTTTTATGTTTGAGTTTATAATGAATTCTTCTCTTGCAAGTCCAACCCCATCATTAGGTGTAAAGCTTTGTTCAAATGCTTGATCTGGAGATCCAATATTCATCATTATCTTTGTTTTTGTTTTACCAATTTCTTTTAAGTTGTGTTTTTGAACAACAAACTTGAGAATCCCTTCATATACACGTCCTCTTTCTCCTTCAGAACAACTTACAGTTACATGTTGTCCTTTTTTTATTTTTTCAGTTCCTTTATTTGTACCTACAACACATGGGATTCCTAATTCTCTTGAAATAATTGCAGCATGACAAGTTCTTCCTCCTCTATTTGTTACAATTGCTGAAGCTATTTTCATTATAGGTTCCCAATCAGGGTCAGTCATATCTGTAACTAAAACCTCTCCTTTTTTGAAATTGTAAATTCCAGAAACATCTTTTATAACATTTGCTTTTCCAACTCCAATCTTAGAGCCCACACTTCCTCCCTCAACAATTAGCTTTCCTTTTTGTTTTAAAATATATTCTTCTAAAACATTATGGTCTTTTTGACTTATAACTGTTTCAGGTCTTGCCTGAACAATGAATAATTTTTTTGTTTGTCCATCTTTTGCCCATTCAATATCCATTGGTCTGAATTTTTTTGATTTTTCAGAATAATAATCTTCAATTATGCAAGCCCATTTTGCTAACTGCAACACTTCTTCATCTGTCAAAGAGAATTTTTTTCTATCATCAGGGTCAACTGAAACATTCTTTGTTGGCTTTGTTCCCTCATTTGAATAAACTAATTTAATTAGTTTATCCCCTATTTTTCTTGAGATGATTGGTTTGAATCCTTTTTTCAGTGTTGGTTTATGAACATAATATTCATCTGGATTTACTGCTCCTAAAACAATATTCTCTCCTAATCCATAAGAAGAAGTTATAAAAACAGCATCTTTAAATCCAGATTCTGTATCAATAGAGAACATTACTCCTGAACATGCTAAATCGCTTCTTACCATTTTTTGTACTCCAATTGAAAGAGCTATATTGAAATGGTCAAATCCTTTATCTACTCTGTAAGAGATTGCTCTGTTTGTGAAAAGAGAAGCAAAACACTTTTTACAAGATTCTATTAATGCTCTGCGTCCTTTTATATTAAGGAAAGTTTCTTGTTGGCCTGCAAAACTTGCATCAGGTAAATCCTCGGCAGTTGCAGAGCTTCTTACTGCAACATCAACATTATTTGTTTTATAGTATTTACATAATAATTCATAATTTTTTATTATCTCTTCTTCTAAATCTTTTGGAAGTTCACCAGATAAGATAGTGTCTCTTACTTTCTCTCCTCTTTCAGAAAGATTTCTTATATTGTGGGTGTCTAAATCAGAAAGAATTTTTTTTATTTTATCTTTTATTCCTGCTGATTCAAGAAAATATCTGTAAGCATTCGCAGTTATTGCAAAACCATTTGGAATTCTAACTCCTTTTTTTGTTAATTCCCTATACATTTCACCAAGAGAAGCATTTTTTCCTCCAACCAAAGGAACATCTTCAATTGTTAAATCTTTAAACCATATAACTCTTTCTTTTTTCTTGTCCATTTTTCACCACTTTTTATTAATATATTATTAATATAATAAAACTAGTTTTTAAACATTTCTTAATATAAAATGCGCTCCCCGGGAATCGGACCCGGGCCACCTCGTTGGCAACGAGATATTCTACCATTAAACTAGGAACGCATCCAGTTTATTTTATACAAGAAGAGGATTATTTAAAGATT
>MWBV01000006.1 GCA_002069705.1 Candidatus Diapherotrites archaeon ADurb.Bin253
TCCACAAGTAACTTCCTGATAGCAATTATTTAACATTTTTCCACACTCTCTATCTCCACATGGGTCTTCAGGTATGCACCTTTGTGTGCATCCTGGAATTTTTTCAACTATTCTGATTTCTTTGCAACTCGCAATTACAATTTTTCCTTTATCTTTCTTCCAGACTATTGGAACTATTTCAAGAGTGTATATTGGTTTTGGAACTCCAACCATAGTGTATCTTTCAGTTTCTACTTCTCCAGGTAAAAAATCATTTTCTTGAGTTAAACGAGGGTCTTCAGGGTCAATTCCTAATTTTATTCCATTTATACCTAATTGATGTAACATAGGGCTAAATTCATCTGTATTATTTCTAGAAATATCTACTGTTGCTATTTGCTTTTCTGGATTATCTTTAACATAAACAAAATATCCTCCTATTGAGAATTGCCCTGTATTTTTAAGTTCAAAAGTTAATACATCATTATCACAATCATAATTTAAACTTGTTATCATAAGTGAAGATTCATCTGGACACATTCCATGAGGGTCTTGAGGTGTGTAGGTTTTCTGCCATTTATAAACAATAACTCCCATTACAGCAGCAATTACAATTAACAGAACATATCCTATTATCACACTCATTGCTTTTTTTGAAATTTTTTTCTTTCTATTCCCTTTACCCAGTGTAGACATATCTTTCACCTCCTTTGTCATAAATAATCACAAAATAAAAGTTTTTCCCTTCTTCTTTTGGAAAAGAGTAAGTCTTTTCATCCAGATTAAATTCAATTGTTTTAGGACCTACAAATAATCTGTCATTTAAAATTATTTTTTGGTTTCCATTAAACATATATGCTTCTTTAACAGGTGTTGCAGGATTATTATCAACAACAATATAATAGATTTCTTTATCTCTTGCATAATCAGAGTATCTCATTGAGAAATCATCAAGAACTTCTTTATCATTTTTTAATTCATAATCCAGAACATATTCAGCCTCTATTTTTAACTCTTTTGCAATTTCTTCTGCTTCATATGAAACATTTTTTGTAGAATAATTTGCTAAATATGCAAGACTTATTAGAATCCCTGAAATTATTATTGCTGCAATTAAGTAAAATTGACCTCTTTTATCCCCTTTTTTCATTTGTATACAATGTTTCTTATGTTTTTAAAATATACTGAGAAACAAGTTTTTTGGCTTTTTTCCTTCTTTCCTGATGTTCTCCCAAAAATTTGTTTATTTTTTCTATAGTATATTTTTTTAATTCACCTGTAGATAATTTTCCTGATTTGTAATCTTTCTCTATTTGTGCAAGTTTTTTATCATCTTCTTCAAAAAAATGTTTAAGATACTGGAAAGAAACATCAATTTCAGGATTTCCCCCAAGTTTTCTGTGTTCTTCAATTGTATCTCTTCCTCCTGAAAATGCATATTTGTTTATTTTGTTTTTAACTTCAGCAGGATTGTCAGTTGATAAGATACTTTTAACACCTTCACTGCTACTGCTCATCTTTCCACTAAAACCAGTGAGTGGAGGTAAAAAAGAACATTGTATGCTTGCAGGCTTATAATATCCTAATTTTGGAAGTATATCTCGTGTTATTCTGAAATGAGGGTCTTGGTCAATTGCATGAGGAATCAAGCAAGGAATGTTTTTCTTTTTCAGAATAGAAGGAAGAATTGCAGGAACAGCCTGCATTGCTGTATAGAAAATGCTTCCAATATTATTGCTGTCATTAAACCCAAAACTTGATTTTATTGTTGAGAAAGTTATTTTCTTTGCTATTTTAACTGCTTCAGGATACATTATTCCTGCATGTTTGGTATCAATAATAAAATGAGTTTTTTTAGGATTAAATCCTATTGCTGCAACATCCAGCATATTTTCTTCTGTCCATTTTTGGACTTCTTCATAACTTAAATCTTTATACAAAAATTTCTCATCATCTGTAAACTGAAAATATAATTCACAATCAAATTTATCTTGCAACCATTTTGTGAAATACCAAACCATTAAATGTCCTATATGAATTGGTCCTGAAGGTCCACATCCAGTATAAATAAAAAATTTGTTGCCTTTTTCATATTCTCCAAGCAACCATTTTAAATCTCTTCCAGCAAAGAAGATTCCTCTTCTTAACATAGGATGAAGTTCATTCTTTGTGTGCTTCTTTATTTTCTTAAGAATATCCTCATCAATCTTTTCTAAACCAAATTCATTAATTAATCTCCCATAATCTACATTTCCTTTAACTTCATAAGGATTAACAGTCATATTGCTTTTCTTCTCACCCATCCTTATAAATAATAAGAACTAATTTATTAATGTTTTTATTTAAAGAAAAATTGATTTAATCGATGTCTTGTTTCATTTTTTCTTCTAATTCTTTTATTTTCTTTTCTATGCTTGGAGTTTCCTTTTTTTCTGATTCTAAATTAAAATTATTTAATATAGATGTAATATTTGAAAGTTCAGTAGAAACACTCTCTTTAAGATATTTTGAAGTTAAATTGCTTCTCTTATAATCTAATTGTTGAGAAGCCAGTGCCAGATACTTTGTAATATTATCTAAACTTCTATAAATACTATTTAAGTTTCTTAGCATCTCTTCTTCATCATATGTTACATATTTTTTCATGTCTTCCCAAACTATTTTTTATTTATAAGCATTATAGTCGTAAAAAGTATATTTTATCAAATATATGCAAGATTAATTTTTATCAATAATTAAATATCTCTTCATCTAATCACAAAATTATTTTAGAATAATTTCAGTGTAGACAAGTGGTTAGCTACTAAGGGCCTCAAAGAATTGCCTTCATTCTTCCTCAGCTCTGCAACCCGCTAAGCATTCCAATAGGTGTTTAGGGCTGCTCCGATCAAGGCCTGACCCAGTTCGCATCTACGAAATCAAAACGGACAAAGCGTCAACGTAGGAACCAAGATTCCTTGACACGCTTATCACGCCCCACTCGTAGTCTGCCATAAAGCCCGTTTGCAAGCAGCGGAGGGCTAACCCGCCGACATAGTCTACAAAAATTCAAGATAATTATCATTTAAATTACTTTTGGTTTGATTCTTTCAAGATTAATTCAATTCTGGATAAGGTAATCCATAGAATACAAAAGCTTGGTAATATCTGGCATACTCCATTTCATAACACAAAATATAATCTTTTATCATATCTGTAAGTTCCTTCTTTTTTTTATCTGATGCATCAAGTTTACTTATTTCTTTTTGATATAATTCTGCTATTTTGTGTTCAAGTTTTCTTCCTGCAGGAGAAAAATCCAATTTTCTGAATTCTTGCTCCCAAAATCTTTCATATTCATCATCCCAAAATCCCTCATCATCCATAAATAAATCTAGAAAACTACCTATATATTTTTTTCTAAGGGAGTAATTTTATTACAATTCCTAAAAGAATAAAGAATATTATTAATTGAATTAATATCCAGACATTTCTAACAGATTTATTTTCTAAATAAACAGGAGAAAGGATTTCATCAACGCAGGAAGTTGTTTCAATTGGTTTATTGTAAGAATAAGAACATCTGTTCTCATCAATACATTTTCTTGTTGTTGTTCCATGAACACACTCTCCCCAAGAAGAGCATTTCCAGTTTGGTTCACAATATTGGACAAAGTGATTCTTTTTTATTACTTTTTCACCATATCCTTCTTCTTTTTCAATAAAACAGACTTTAGAACATCCATCAAAATTCTTTGTGTTTCCATCATCACACTCTTCTCCTTCCTCTATTATTCCATTTCCACAATTCTCATTTAAATTACATTCTCCAACAGGACAACTATAACAATACTTATTCTCTGAGGTTGGACACTCTCCACAATCTTCAGGACAAGTTGCACAGTTTTCTCCTTCAGATGGACTACATATACCATCTCCACAGAATTTAATTATAGGACAATCCCCACAATCACAAGGACAATTAAATACTGTTTCATAATTATTACATATCATATCTCCACAGAATTCAATTTTACAAAGAGCAGAACATCCATCTCCATCAATATTATTTCCATCATCACATTCTTCTCCTTCCTCCAATATCCCATTTCCACATACAGAAGTAGCATAAACACTTCCTAATACCATAAGTAGTGCAAATGCAAAAAATATGAGTATATTTTCCCTTTTTCTCACCATAAAATTCTATAGTTAAAACCACTTAAAAGCATATGGGTTATAAAGAAGATAAGTTATTTTACTTGTATTCAGTAAGGATTTTTTCGTATATATACAATTAAAACAAATACAATAATTATAACAGCAGCAAGGACAATTGAAAGTAAAATCCATTGGTATCTCTCTGCATTTAATGGTTTCTTTGCTCCTTGCCTATCAAATTCAACTTTAAGCTGAGGATTATATTCTTTTGAAGGTTTTTCCTTTATTCCTAAATTAACTGAACTTGTAGTTGGGAATAATCTTAAACTCTTTGTATTGCTTGTACTCTTAAGAACAACAGGAGTTTTAGTTGTTGTGCTTGAATCACTTGTTGAACCTAAATTTAATGGTTTTCCAGAAGAACCACTTGCACTGCCCGCAATTACAATATTTCCATTTAAATTAATAGGAGCATTTTGTGTTATAATCTCTTTCTTTGTTCCTGAAACTATTTCAAATTTTTCTGTTTTACTGTCTTCTCCATCTTTGTATATAACTGTTGCTTTAATTTCATACTCTCCATAAGAAGCTTGCTGAGGGATGGAAATGTAGAAAGTTTTTGTTTCTTTGTTATCATCACCATATTTCTCTATTTCTATCTCCTCGCTCTTCTCAAGTATATTTAACGAAGGTATTTCAACAATTATGCGAATATCTTCGTCTCCTCTTCCCAGGTTCTCCGCTTTAATCCTTACTTCTATTTCATCACCTGGAGAAGCACTCTCTCTATTAAGAGTCATTTCACTTATAACAACCTCATGCTTCTTCCTTTTAACATCTATTTCAACATAATTTGAATTGCATTCTCCATCTTCACTCTCAACATAAACATAAATTGCAAAGTCTTTACTCCCAACATCTGTTGGTATTTTGAATTCAAACTCAATTTCCCCAGATTTTCCTCTATCAATATCTAAACTCTTTTCAATAGATTCAATGCTTTCCTCTTCTTCTACATCATAAAGGTGTATTTCAACATCAAAATCCACATCATCTTTTAATCTATTCTTCAACCTTATTTTTCCTTTTATTACTTCTCCTATTTCAAAATTATCTCCTTTACTAGGTTCTTTTATTGTTATTTCAATTAAATCATCTCTATCTTTAGATGAGCATGTTTCAGCATCAGAGAATTTAGGAGGTTCTTTTGTGTTTCCAACTAATATTGTTATTTCTTCAGAATCTTTTAATCCAGTATTATCTTCTGCAGTAAATTCAATCTTGTATGAACCAGATTGATTGTAATTCGGTATCCAAGTGAATGTTCCTTTTCCATCTCCATTATCAACAAAACTCGCTCCTTCAGGTAATTTGTTGGTGTATAATGTTATTGGGTCTTTATCTTGGTCTGTAGCACTCACAATAAATTTGAGTTCATTACCTTCACTTGTAACTTTATTTCCTATTTTGTTTAATACAGGATTATCTGGAGCACTTATATTAATCACCCAATCCTCTGTAGCTGTATTTGTGTTTGAGCCATCATCACATTTAATATTCCAACTATATATTCCATCCTGAAGATAATCAATGTAAAAGCTTCCAAGAGTATCATTCTCAAATTTAGAAGTTTCAAGAATTCTATCATTAACAATAATACTACACTTAATTTCTTCAGCCATATTGTCTCTTACATAAAACTCAAACAGAACTTCTCTGTTCTCTGTGAAAAGTGTGTTTTCAACAGGAGAATCAAGTTCAACTTCGGGTTTTGTTACATCATCTAAATTAGAAACACCTTTAGTAGGATAGTATAATATTTCCCAATTATCTGAACCATCAGGTATTCTTGCAAGACTTACAATGGAATTAAACCCACTATTGAAATTTTCATATTCAACTCTGTTTACAATTATATTACTACATCTTAATTCAATATATCCACTATTTTGCAATGCATTCCATCCAAATGCAGCAAATCCTTTATTGTTTAATCTTCCATACATCTCTAATTCTTCAATCCCATTTGAAATAAAGCAATTATTCATGCTAAATGGAATTTCTTCTGGATTATACAATTCAACCCATCCTTCACTTCCTGTTACAATTTCATTTATGACAATTTTTTGCATTACATTGACTTTAACTGTCTTATATCCATAATCCTCTCCATCATAAGCTCCTATTAAAAATTCATAAATTCCAAATTCTTCTTCAGTTGTCTCCCATTCAAAATTATTTTCATCAGATACAAATCTTGAATCATTTATTTCATATGTAATTTCATCTCCTTCAATATCACTTGCAAATACACTAAAGCTTAGAGTATCTCCTGCAAGCACAAATTGCTCTTCTATATCTTCTATTATAGGTGCATCATTAACTGAATTAACCTTTACAATAAATTTCAATTCAACTTGAAATTCTTCATCATTAACTATAATTTCAACTTCTTCTTCACCATACCAGTTTTCTTTAGGAATTATTGATATTGAAAATAAATCTTCACTTAATTGGAGAGTTATATGTGAAGTGTTCTCAAAAGAATACTCCAATTCACTGTCAGGGTCATAAACTAATCCTTCTAAGATTAATTCATAAACTCCATCTTCATACATATTTATTACTTCAATATTCCCAAGAATAACAGGAGCATCATTTACAGGTAAAACTCTTAATGTTATGTTATTGCTGTAAACTACATTTAGCCCATCAGTAACTTTGAATATTATCCAATCTTCTCCAGACCAATCTTTTTTAGATTTAAAGTGTGCAACACCCCCTTCTATCTTTTCAAGTATTATATTTGAGTTGTCTGAACTCTCTGAAAACAAATAATATAATTTATCTCCATCTAAATCATAGAAATACTCTGTTAAATCTAATGTGTGAGTAGTATCTTCATCCCATTCTTGTTCAGGTATATCCATAATTAATTCAGGAGCTTTGTTTCTATTCCAGACTTTAACACTAAACCTCTTGCTTGAAGTTAATTCTCCGTCGCTGGTTAAGACAAAGAAACTATAATCTCCTTCATCTTCATATCCTGTTTGCCAACTAAAATGAGTTGGGTCTTCTTCATCCTGCACAAATCTTGAATCATTTATTTCATAGGTTATTTCATCTTCTTCAGCATCATATGCGATTATGTAAACTTCTACAATCTCACCCTCATGAACAGAAATTTTAGATATTGGCTCTATTATAGGAGCATCATTAACGCAATTCATATAAGGGTCACTTGAACCAGGATTAATCAATGGATTATCATCATCACAATCATCTCCTCCAGCAATAACAGCAATAAATCCATCTCCATCTAAATCATTTAAATCACTTCCATCACAATCTTGGTCAATTCCATCATACGGTATTTCTTCTGCATCTGGATTTATATTTGGGTCTTTATCATTGCAATCTTCATCACTGAAAAAACCATCTCCATCTCTATCTTCTCCACCCATAGCCCACTCAATTGAATTGTAAATTATTTCTTCTGCATCTGGAGTCAATAAATTTGTTTCTGTAAACCCAATAAACACTCCTCTTGCATTTGAAACCTGTCCTCCTCTTAATGCAGAACCATTATTTATTGCTGCAACAATAGCTCCATTAAAATAATTTGGTTTATCTGTAACCATTACTTCAAGTCCTGGTGCAGGATAAAATCTTGAAATATATTTTAATCTGTAAGAAATCATAACATTATCTTTATAATAAGGTATGAAAGCATCAGGAACATTCTGCGTTATTAAACTTTCAGAATCTCTAACATATATTTCACTTGGGTAATTTGAAGCTTTTGTTGAAACACTTCTCCCTGTCCATCCCCAGGTTCCAAGATGATAACTGTTAAATATAACTGAATTTTTTTGATTAACAGGAATAAGTGAAGGATTGTTGAAATTTCCCTCTCCTACAATTATGACACTATACTTTGAAAAATCAATTAATGATAAATCATTCTGATAAATAACATCATAAGTATAATTTGCATTATTCAATATATTAATTATTGCAGGATCAGTATAGCTTGCACCTCTGGTTATGTATGCAATATCTTTTGCTACAACACTTCCTATTGTTACGAACATTAAGAATACTACTACGAGGCTTAAGAGGACTTTGTGTTTTCTATTTTTCATTCTTATTTTCTTCTTACTTTTCTTTTACTTTTCTTCCTCTTTTTACCCCAAATGTAAATTAATATTAACAATACTACAAATAATATTAGTGTGTTTATTCCAAATATTTTGACTAATTTTGAAGGATTTGTCTGTTCCCTAGGGTTTTCTGGATTTGTTTCTTCCTGACTCTCTTTAGGTTCTTCTTTTTCTTTATATCCTTGGTCTTTCTTTGCAATAACTATAATTGTTGAAGATAATACAACTCCTGCTTCCTTTCCTTCAACGGGTTTAAAGAAAACATTAACTCTCCCTTCATAGGTTCCTTCTTTTTTTACTTTTATTGTTATCTCAGCTTTTTTACTCTCCCCTGCTTCTAAAATAAATGTTTCATCAACTAATTCAATAAATTTAGAAGCATTTGAATCTAATCTAAGAGTTATATTTACAGGAATACTATTAACATTGTTTACAAGAATTGTTTTTGGTATAACTGTGTTTGTCCAACCATTAACTTCCGGATAGAGTACCATCCTTCCATTTCCAATAGAGCCAGTAACTGCAGAAATCATTGTAATTCCTGTCATCAAAACTACAATTGCAAATGCAAACACCAGTGTTTTTTTATTTCTCATGTGACACTTTAGAATGAATACACTATTTAAAGATTGTTGTCGTCGAGAAACTTATTATTTGTTATTACTTTTTTTTAATGAATTTATCTTTTTTTCTTTTTTCTTGCAGATTCTAAGTCCTTTTTAGGGCTCTCTTTAACACTATTCTTCATCTCAAAGTAAAAGTTCTTTAAGAATAATATAAACATAGGTGTTACAACCAATGCAATTACAAAATCATAAATTAAATTCAATGTAAGTGAACCTAAAAGCAATCCTAAAGAGATATTAGATGAGGAAATTGTTTTTAGTAAAACTGGAATACCTATTGGAAGTTTAATAATTGATAATATTAGCACAAAAGCCAAAGTTACAAGTCCAAAAAGTATCATATATCCAAAAGTTTTCCACCATCTTTTTTTCACTATCCTTTTACTTTCTTTAAGAGAATCTATTATCTTCTGTTTTTTCTCCAAGAAAACATATGCTGCAAAAACCCAGTAAACTGCAAAAATAACTCCAGGTATTATAAGTAAAAGAAACAAAAGCATAATAAATATAGTTACTACAATAGTAAATCCGAAGTATCTCCAGTAATTACTTTTTCCATTTTCAAGTATTTCTTTGTAAGAGAATTTATCTTTTTTAAGTGAAACTGCTATTAAACCCACACCTACAAATAAAGCTAAGAAAAAATAAACAATATTCAAACTAATTGAAACAATATCATAATAAATAGGTAACTTTATGGTTCCTTGATTATATTGTCCAATCAAAAGAGGATTAGACATTATATTGAAAATTCTTTCATCTGTAATCAATGTAATTGAATTAAATAAAAAAGCAAGAACAAGTATTATTCCAAGAAAAATTAAAACAAGTTTTAATATTGGTTTGAAATTTCTTTTATATTCATTAACACTTTTATCAAACAAACTTCCGAATGTGAACTTATCTTCACTCCCTCTCTTTTGTTTTTCCATATGTAAAAATAACAAAATATGTTTATTTAAATATTACTATTTTGATAAAACTAAAAATTCTTTCTTAATTATATAGCTTCACCCCAGAAGTAAATCTGTCCAGTATCAAAATCACCATTACATGGTTCTGGAAGATTAAGTCTGAATATCAAAGTCATTTCTGCTCCAGGAGAAAGGATATTTGAAAAATAATATCCATAGTTATTATTTGCCTGTATTATTTCATTTCTGTTATAGAATCTGAAAGGGTCATTGAAACCTGTTCCATAATTTAAAGAACAGTATCCCTCATCATCACAAGTTCTTCCAACTTCCATATCTTGTTTTGTAGAGTAAGCTCCATTTGTTGCATAGTATGCGAAATTGCTTAAATCTAATTTGTTTGTAGTTGGACATTTAGCTCCTGAGCTTGATGAATCATAAAAGTCTGTTCCAGATATAAACATATCAAGTAAAACTCCTGAACCATATTCAGCATCATTTCCTATTATAACTCTTCTTGAATATGAACTTGTTCCAGGTCTTACTTCATCAAATTCAACTTCTCCATCAATTGAAAGCTGTATAACAGGATTAAACCACCAATATTCAACTTCATCCATTGTTCCAACAACATCATCTAAATCAATAGCTTCAATTAATACTTCAGAGTCACCTTGCATTGATTCAAATGTTTCAACAGTTAAAACACACTCATAATAAGCCATTGTATTAGGATTGAATTTTGTTAGTTTCTCTTCTAATATTCTTGCATTACATGAAGGGTCAATCATATCAGGTGTTGGATTTTCTTCTTGAGTTCCTTCTTCTGGAGTTTGTGTTTCATTTTCTTTATCTTTAAGTCCAATTGAACCTCCACCAAAATTAAACAAAGAAATTCCACTAAAATCAATATCATTATTGCTTGGTGTGTATTGATAATTATTCATTCTTCTGCAATTAGCTTCAATATTTCCGTCTACAGTAATATAAACATCTTTAACCTTGTCAATACCATTCTTGTCCATTACAAGAACTCTCCATTTGATTTGTTCTCCTTCAAAAGCATAATTGTTTATTCTTTCAACTAAAGGAGTTCCATGCATAGATATTCTTCCTGGTTCAGTTGCATCATCATAAACTACTCTACTGTCACACTGCCATACTAATGGTTCAAAATCTTCAACAATAACTTCAAATGGTTTCTTACATTCATTTGTACACCTATCATTGTTTATTCTGTTCCCATCATCACATCTTTCATACATTGTATTTAATATTCCATCTCCACAGTATTCCCCAAGAACAGTTATTATTTCACAATCACTTGAACAATAAGTGCATGAAGAACCATAATCAGCAGAACATTTTATTCCATTGTTTTCACCTTCATCACATTGTTCTCCTAAATCA
Source organism: Candidatus Diapherotrites archaeon ADurb.Bin253 (assembly GCA_002069705.1). GTDB lineage: Archaea > Nanobdellota > Nanobdellia > Pacearchaeales > GW2011-AR1 > MWBV01. The sequence goes on from MWBV01000006.1 coordinate 11,233, forward strand.
ATCTTTCCATTTCCACAGATTTTTTCTTCAGGACATAAATCAAATGCACAATTCAATGCAACATTTCTTGAAACATATGAACCATCTGCACATCTTTTCTTGTCAGTTGGACATGAAACAACTCCTCCATCTCCCCCCTCTTCCTCTTTGTCTGAAATATCACCATAAACATAAACATCTTTGAAGTATATTGCAGGGCTACCAGTTAATGTTATACTTGTAACTTTTAGATTTATGTTTGGATTAATGAAACTCATTTTCAACCATTGGTTATAAACTGCATTTTGTAATGGAGCAGTATATTTTGTTCCACTCTCATAATTAAAAGTTAAAGTTGCATATTGATAATATCCTGCTCCTCTAACCATTACTGTTGCATATCCTACATTAGAATCTGGGATATCATAATCATGTGAAGTATCATCATATTGTGCATTATTACTATAAATTAGAGATGCACTTGTTAATGCAAACATACCTACAAGCATAATTAAGAATGCAAGCACCTTCAATGTTTTTGTTGTTTTGTTTATCATTTTGTTTTCCTTTTTGTTTAAACAGCTTCAGCCCAGAAATAAATATGTCCTGAGTTGAAGTTTCCTATGCAAGGTTCAGGAACATTTACTCTGAATGTAAGTGTCATGTCTGCTCCAGGAGAAAGTAAGTTACCAGTGTAATAAGGACCCACTTTTTGCACCTGTAGTATTTCATTCCTATTATAGAATTTATAAGGATTATGGAACTCGAAACCATAGTTTACACCACAATATCCCTCGTCGTCACAAGCTCTTCCAATTTCCATATCATCGACGGTAGAATATGCTCCGTTGACAGCATAGTATGCAATATTTTTCAAACTTAATTGATTTGTAGTTGGACATTTAGCTCCTGAACTTGATGAATCATAGAAATTTGTTCCAGATACAAATACATCTAATAAAACTCCTGAGTCTCTGTCTGCATCATTAGTTAATGTTACAGGTATAGAATATTCCATTGTTCCCGGTCTTAATTGACTGAACATTACTCCTCCTTGAACATTCAATGAAACAACAGGATTAAGGAACCACACTTCTGTTTCATCCATCTGTCCTCTCTCTCCATTCAAATCTTCAGCTTCAACTGTTATTTCAGATGGTCCATACATTGAATCAGAGGTTTCAATAGTTAAAACACATTCATAATAAGCCATTGTGCTAGGATTGAAACTTGTTAATTTCTCTTCCAATATTCTTGCATTACATGTAGGGTCCATTTGGTTTCCATACATTCTTCTACAATTAGCTTCAATACTTCCATCTACAGTAACATAAACATCTTTAACCTTATCAATACCATTCTTGTCCATTACAAGAACTTTCCATTTGATTTGTTCTCCTTCAAAAGCATAATTGTTCATTCTCTCAATCATCTCTTCACCATCATAAGTTATTCTTCCAGGTCTTGTAGCATCATCATACACTACCCTACTGTCACACTGCCATACTATTGGAACAAAGTCCTCAATTGTTATATTTGGAGTGCACACTCCATTTGGACATTCAAATCTACATGTTTTTGAGCATCCATCTCCATTAACATTATTTCCGTCATCACAATATTCATTTGGTTGTTTTATTCCATCTCCACAATAAGGTCCTCTTAGAGTAATTCTTTTACAATTTAATGAACAATAATTACAATATTTCCCATATGAAGGTTTACAAACCTGCCCATTTAATGCACCATCATCACATTCTTCTCCTTCATCAACTACTCCATCACCACAGTAATGATCTTCTTCTTCAATTTGACAATTTGCTGAACATCCATCTCCATCGATATTATTTCCATCATCGCATTCTTCATGAGGTCCTTGAACCACTCCATCGCCACAATAAGGTCCTGTTAAAGTGATTAGTTTACAGTTAGCTGAGCAGTATTCACAAGATTTACCGTATAATGGATTACAGGGCTTTCCATTCAATAAACTTCCATAATCACATTCTTCTGTTATTTGGTTTATGATTCCATCTCCACATCTAGGTAATACATGCTCTATTTTACAATCACTTGAACATCCATCTCCATCATCAGTGTTACCATCATCACACTCTTCACCTTCCTGAATTATTCCATCTCCGCATACAGGTTCTTCTTCACATATCAAATAAAAGCTTCTGCTTGCTTTATTATCAGAATCATCATCTTCAATACAAATAGGATTGTGTTGACTTACAACATCTAAAGATAAAGTATATCTTGTATCACACTCTAATCCATTTGTATTTAATATCAATGTCTTTGAGTGGAATTTACTTATAAGATAATTATAATCTGCAAGAACATTTGAACCAACCTTAAAAATCATATGTGCATTGTTTTTTGTATTTGGTATATTATTATCTACATAATATCTTACCTTATACATTCCTTTTGGAATTGTTGGAGTTACCTGAGAAATCCAGGTTCCATTCTCATATCCTAATGCAATACCTGTTCCATAAGAATTCAAATAAGAATATCTAACTGATAAATCTTCTATACATTCTTCTTGTTCATCTTCAATCTTACATTCACTTGAACAACCATCTCCATTATCATTATTTCCATCATCACATTCTTCATAAGGTTCCTGAACTATTCCATCTCCACAATAGCCGTCACTTAGAGTTATTTCTTTACATTCAGAGGAACAATAAGTACATGTTCCATCATAGGGTGCTATACAAACTTCTCCATTATCTTCTCCTAAATCACACTCTTCTGTTATTTGATTCACAATTCCATCACCACAATAGGGTTTTTCTTCACAATTAATTTTTATTGTTCTGTAAGCATAATTATCACATGCGTTATCCTCAATACATATTCCATTACTCTCACTCACAACTAACACAGTTATATTATGTAAAGAATCACATTCTAATTTTGAAGTATCTAAAATTAAAGTCTTGAAATGATAGTTCTTTATATCCTGATAATAACTTGCAAGTACACTTGGACCTAATCTTACTGTTATGCTTGCATTATTACTTTCTTCTTCGTGATTATCAACATAATATCTTATCTTGTGTATCCCTTTACTTAAAAGAGCAGGATTTCCTGAAACCCAATTATAAGTATCACTGCTGTTTATTGCAATTCCTGTTCCAAAAGAACTTGCATAATTTTTCCTTATAGAAATATTGTATATACAATCTTCAAATTCAATTTTACAATCTGCAGAACATCCATCTCCATCAATATTATTTCCATCGTCGCATTCTTCTCCTTCATCAACTACGCCATCACCACAGTAATGTTCCTCTTCTTCAATTTTACAATCTGCAGAACATCCGTCTCCATCAATATTATTTCCATCATCACATTCTTCATTTGATTGTTTTATTCCATCACCACAATATTCTATTTTACAAGTATTAGAACATCCATCATTGTTATTCAAATTACCATCATCACATTCTTCACCTTCTTCTAGTATACCATTTCCACATATTGGTGGACAATCAAAATCTACAAATAATTTATGAGTATTGCTTGTTTTCCATGATTCCTGATCACTCCATGCTTGGAAATAATTAGGTATTTCAAAATCTCCACATTCTTCAGGTTCTAATACTTTAACTCTAATTAAGATTCTTCCAACTTCTCCTGGAGAAACAACATGAGCATTCCAAGTTAAAGTATTTGTTAATCCATTAAATCCTACAATACCGTGATTAGAATGTCCAAAGCTTATTCCTTGAGCATCTCTATCATTGATTAAGTGTGTTGTGTAATTAAGATATTGTAAATTTTTATCCAAGATATCTCTTATCTCAACTCCTCCACCAGTGCATGCAACATTTCCTTTATTTTCATATTTCAAAGTATAAAGAACAATATCTCCTGGTTTAACATTTGCTTTATCAGCACATTTAACTATTTCAAGATTGCATCCAGAATTAGCTGCACTTATAAAACTTAAGATAAATATTATTGCAAATATGCTAACAATAGTTAAGACTAGTGTTTTCCCTGCTTTTTTTGTTTTCTCTTTTTGCACCATTTTTTCACCATTCTTTCACCTCTTAACACCATTCACGAAAATACTTAATAATTAATAGTGAATGTTGCAGGAACAGCAATTACATGTCCTGCTTTGTCTGATATTTCAATTGACAATGAATAATCTCCCTTTGCGAAAGATTGTTTTTTATAACAATAACCATTAGTTAATCTTGTGCACATTGTTGTTGGAGAAGCTCTTGGATTAAGAGTATTTCTTGATGTTACTTTGTATAGATTTTCTTCATCTATACTCAAATTAAATTCAACATATCTATTATTAACTATCTTGAAAAAGGAATTTGGATTATTTAATACAGGAGCCGTTGTATCAACTTTAACAAGAGTATTTCTTGAACTGTATTTATTTCCAGCAATATCTTCAATTTCAAAATAATATCCAATTGTCTGTCCACTATATTTCTTTAAATCAACATCAATCTCACATATTTGTTTACCCACAGCATAAGTGCATTTATTCAAATCTAATGTTGCTTTATCAGTGCCGTAATGTAATGTTGCTTTCTTTGGATTTGCTTCTTTAAATTGAACTTCAAAGTTTCCATCTGCAAAACTATTAGATCTAGGATAAGTAGTGTAAGTTCTTGGTTTAATACTATCTACAAAGAAGCTCATATTTTCATAAGCAGTGTTTCCTCTTAAATCAACTGCTTTAAACATTAAATTATTGTTTCCTTCTTTGAATGTTATTTGTTTAGCATAAGAAGTTTGTGAAGCAGGACATTTAGAACAAATTCTTGTCCATGAAACTGTGCTTTTAGTTAAATCTCTGTAATAAACATCTGCAACTTCATTTAATGAGAAATTAAGATAGACTTTCCTTGAATTATATATTGTGTCTTTAACTGGGCTTTTTATTGTGAATTCTGGTGGTGTTACATCTAAATCAATAGGAGAACCAGATTCTCCACTACTGCATCCACTTTTGCATAATCTAGGATTATGATTATAATAACAATTTTTTTCTGCATTATAACTTACACATGCCATACAGAATCCAGTTTTTACATCACAAGTTCTTTCAGGAGTACCACAATAGGTATATCTTTCTCCTGGCTGAAAGCATTTATTAAAATATTCTGTTGCACTTGCAAAATTAATGCTAATTACAAATATCCCTAACATTAATATTCCAAGCATTAGTGCTACTTTGTTTTTGTTGTTTGTTTTCATTTTATATTTATTTGTTTTTGTTTGTGATTGAGAGTTTACTCTCAGTGATTACCCTCATTCTCCGAGGGTTTGTGAGTATAATAAAATAAAAAATAAAAAAATAAAAAAGTGAACTTAGATTGCTTCACCCCAGAAGTAAATCTGTCCAGTATCAAAGTCACCATTACATGGTTCTGGAAGGTTAAGTCTGAAGATTACTGACATTTCAGCACCAGGTGCTAGGATATTTCCAGTATAGTATGGTCCTATCTTTGTAGTTGACTGGATAATTTCATTGTTATCATAGAATGGATTTGGATCATTGAACCCAACACCATATTCTATAGGTACATATCCTTCAGCATCTTTTCTTACGTCCTTTTGAGTGCTGTAAGAACCGCTTGTAGCATAATATGCGAAATTTTCCAATTTAAGAACATTGCTTGTTCCACACTTAGCTCCTGAGCTTGATGAATCATAAAAGTCTGTTCCAGATATAAACATATCAAGTAAAACTCCTGATCCAGCTTCAGCATCATTTCCAACTAATACTCTCTCAGAGTATGCGCTTGTTCCTGGTCTTACTTCATCAAAAGTAATTTCTCCATCAATTGATAATTCAATTATTGGATTAAGGAACCAGTATTCCATTTCAACCATATTAGAGGTTAATCCATCTAAATCAACAGCTTCAACAGTTACTTCATATTCTCCTCCTGGCATTGAATCCGCAGTTTCAACAGTAAGAGTACATTCATAGTAAGCCATTAAATCGCTATTGAAAGTGGTGATTTGTTCTTCCAAGATTCTTGCATTACAAGATGGAAGTATTGTTTCTTCGTGTCCAGAAATTCTAGCACAGTTTGCTTCTATATTTCCACCAACAGTAGCATATACATCAGCAACTTTGTCAATACCATTCTTGTCCATTACAAGAACTTTCCATTTGATTTGCTCTCCTTCGAAAGCATAGTTGTTTATTCTTTCTATCATTTCTTCACCAGCCATAGATATTCTTCCTGGTTCAGTTGCATCATCATAAACAACTCTTTCATCACATTGCCATACTATTGGTTCAAAATCTTCTGTTATAATATTAACACCGATTCCTGAGCCAACACTAACAGCAAAAACTCCTGGAATTACTGAAAGCATCAAAGCAGAAACTACCAATAAGCTTAGTAATATTTTTTTCATATTTTATAACCTCCTTTCAACTGTGTAGGAAATCCTCTGCTAAGCAGATTCGTTATCGCAATCTTATCCGGATAACTATGAAGTAAATTCAAACAATAATACATGTTCTCTTTTTGTGCCTCTTTTGCACATCTTTTTTCAGTCATTATGAATTTCCTAAACCCAATTTCTTTTTAAGCATTGTTGTCGTCGAGAAAATATATTTTTGTTGTTACTTCAATTAAATGAATACGTTTGTTTTAACACATTTATCGAATATGAAAATCTATAATAATTCTTAAACATATCTGTTTTAAAATATATATTATTGAACCAAAATTGCAAAATGAGAAATAAAAATTGTTTTTCAAAAGTAACAAAAGATAACTCTTTTATTTTACCTGCAAACTTTTCATTAAATTTCTTATTCCAATTAGAAATATAATATATAATTAAATAATAAATATAATTGTTTAGGTTTATTTTTGCACTTTTATTAATTTAATAGAAAATATGCTTACTTTTTTGACTTCTTTTTCTTTTTGTAGGTCTTTTTAGCTGCTTTCATTGCAGCTTGGAAAGTAGTATTAGGGTTCTTCTTTTTCATTGCTTTGTAAGTATCACTTAAATGAACTTGCCATGCGTTTACTTTCTTTCTATCATCATATATTGTTCTGTCTCCAGAATCTTCTTTTGTTTTTTTAGAATCTTTAGCTTCTTTTTTTGCAATTTCTTCTTCTCTTGCACCCATTTCTTCTCCAAACAAATTAAGTCTTGAAGCAGTAGCAGCTAGTTTTCTTGCTCTCTCAGCCCTTATTCTCCTTTTTCTTTCATCTCTTGCCTGTTTCAAAGCAATACATACTATAGCAATAAATAGAAGTACTATTAATATAGATAGCAATATTGGAATCAACATGCTTGGTTTGAAAAATAAAAATGCCATTTTATTACTATAAAATGTTACAAAATGCCTTTTTATATATATTTGTGATAAAATTTGCTATTTTTTGTCATTACTGAGAATTAATGATTTTTTAATTATTCATAACTCCTATAGATTATAATAATTCTTAAGCTTCTTGAATCCAGAAATGTATATCTACATTCATAGGATAATTAGGGTCAGGCCACCAAAGCTTTTCTTTGAATTTAGGTGTTTCTAAACTCAAATCCTTAGAAACATTCACAACTATCTTTGTCCTATTTATATGATGTTCAAATTCAAAAGAATTCTGGACAGTATAACTCTCATCATGATTAAGAATAATTTCATCTGTTCTTAAATTATCTGTCAAGTTTCCCTTTTCATCATACATATCAATACTATAAGTATATCTCATCTTTTGATGTTCTAGATTGTGTATTGTAAAAGAATAATTGTAGGTCTTACCTAATTCAATAGTAGATGGAAGCTGAGTGTGATTTTCAAAATAAACCTCAGTTAATGGCTCAATACCTAAAGGAATAAATGTAAGCACAACTAAGAATATAGCCAGCAATACAATGCCTGCAATGAACACTTTTTTCATTTTTTGATTTCTCCTAATAAAATCTTTATTTTCTTCCTTAATAAAGTTATAGAATTTATAACCTTTCTAGCATCCTCTATTGAAATTCTCTTTCCATAATAATTTATTGAATTTCTAACAATCCTTACTTTATCAAATTCTTCCCCTAATCTAGGTTCATTGATAATTTCTTTAAGAAATGCAGTGTAACACTCATGATTGTAAATTTTAAATCCTTTTTTCAAAGCAAGAGCTTCAATTAATTCTCTTAAAGAATCATAAGCTGTAGGTATGTAAACCAAAGCACTATTTTCATCTATTTCCACAGAGTTAACTATTTTCTCTTTTATACTAGACATTTCTATCAAGGATTTTATTAAATTCTCATCTTTTCTTGCATCCTTAACAATTCTTTTATCCCAACATTCTTTCCAGTCCATTATATTTCTACCTTCCCAGATAAAGAATATCCATTTAATATATTATTTTTAAGTTCTTTAGGTATTTTACTTAAATTATCAAACCAGAATACTTGAATTTTCCTTTTTAATTTTTTTTCATAATCTTCTAAAGATATATTCTTTTTAGAAGAGATTATAGCAATATCTATATCTGACTCTGGAGTAACTTCTGCCTTTGATAAAGAGCCAAAAAGAATAATTGTAGGATTTACAGTTTTATTTTCAATATACTCCACAACTTCCTTTAATCTATCCATCCAATATATCTTTGATAATCCTATAAACACTTTATTTTCTTTGTTTGCAAAGAAAAACAAATAATTTCTATCTTCTTGCCTTTTCAGAAGTCCTTCTTTATAATATTCCATTAATATTTTGGATGCTGTTGGAGGTGAAACTTTTATTATCTTTGCATACTCTCTCACACTTATTCTTCTATAACAATCCTCAAAGAAAGGAGTTAAGTTGTTAATTATTTCTAACATATGTTAAATTATCTTAACATTTATTTAAATATGTTTCTGTTTATCCTTTAGGAAAAACTCTCTTATCAAAGAAAACATGTGGATAACCCATTTTATTGATTTCTCCAATCATTATATCTCCTTTGTTAGCTGTCTCTCCACCTAAATTTAATACAACATCTCTTCCACAATTATCTTTTCCAATATAAAGGTAAGCAATTCTCGAGATTTCATCTAACCAAACCTCTCCACTACCGTATTTTCTTGTACCTCTTATTGTTCTTATTGAATCAGGAAGCTCGTATTTTCTCTTTTTTTTCAGCACATCCATAACTGTAAGCATTCCTTTACATTTTTGAGCATGCGGAACTAAATCTATACATGCACAATATCCTTTTTCTTTTCTATTTGGATACAATTCTTTGTATTCCTTTAAATCTGCATTAAGTATTCTTCCAAGGTTTTTTCCATTTATTTCCATTTTAATTTTTAGAATCTGTATAATTAACAGAATTGTAAATACTGTTTCTTGAATTCATTTTACAAGCTTTTAAGCATTGCTTTAAAGAGTTCAATATTGTTTATTGTATTCATTCTTTCTTTCCCACCATTTACAGCCAATTCATTATAGCATTGATATAAACAAGTTGAGAAATATATTTCATCTATTGCTTTTCTTGAGTTCTTTGAACCTATTTTCTTGCCTTTTCCAATTATTTTTTCTGCACACTTAGGAATATACATTTTTACAAATTCATCATTTGCAAGTATTCTTGTTTTAAAATCAGGATATTCTTTGCATTCAAGAGCAAAATTAACAAGCTTTGAAGCATTTTTAGCATATTTAGCTGGAACTCTTATTGTCCTTGAATCATCTGATCTTAAAGTGTATTTAACATTGCCTAATCCATCTAATTCTCCTAAAATTTTCTTGTAAAACTCTTCTCTATTATTTCTATTAGAGTGTCCAGAATAATTTCCATTTACTTCTCCACACTCGTGTACATGTACATTCCCTTCTAAGCTATTAAATGTGTTCACCATGATATCAAGACAGAATAATTGTTTATAAAGTTTTCTATATTATAACCACTATATAGTTACACAATTTATGATAATGTTTTGAAATATAGTCCTTTAAACAAGAATCTTTATATCTTTTCAATTTATATGATTTTATGATAGATTATACTCATGGAAAAAGAGTGATGCACATTGATACAAGTCATAAGCTGTATGAAAAACATGTAACTGGAATAGCCTATAAGATTGTTAAAACAAAAGAACATCGAGGGACAGCATTAAGTCCAAAATTAAAAAAAGAATTGGAAAAGAAGTTAGATGCAAATTATGACAGGGCAAGAATTTATGCAATAGTTATATACTTTTTAATTAAAGATAAATTGAATCTTTTTGATGATCTAATTATATGTAATGATGAAGATTTTCAGTCAGTTAAAGAATACTTATACTTATTATTTCAAGGAGATAGTGATTATCTTAAAAAGAATGTGAAAAGCATATCTGAACTAAGGGTGGAAACAGGAGATAAAAATCTTAGATCTTATGCAGATGACATTGCTTATTCTTACATGAAAAGAGCATTAAGGTCAATAGCTAGAAGACAAAAAGGAATTCCACTTAATGTCCTTAAAATAACTTTTGATATGTTTAAGGAAAAGTGGATGGAAATTGAAAGAAAAATAAAAGCAGGTGGAGAGTGAATTATCCAAACCATTTATCAGCTTTCGCCTTGGATACTTTACATACATAAAGATTTTACAGGGTCAGTCCACCTAATTTATATAAGAGTATGCTTTTTATAAGCTTTTCCATTTATTATTTTAGAACCTACACAATTTATAGATATTTCCACACTCTTTCTAAATCATCTTTACTTTTAGATTTGTCATCATCTTGTAAAAGATTAAGGTATGTGTTTATTTCTTTTTCTATACTATCAAGTTGTTCATAGTTCTTAGTTAATTCAAATCTCCCAATTAAAATATAAATCAAATCTTTGTCTTTTGAAAGTCTGTATTTACTATATCTATAATTTGTATCTGAAATATCTTTTTTTAAGAATTTATACATATCTTTGAAAACACGGTCTTCATCTAACATTTTCATTAAAACACTTTTTTTATTTTTAGCTGATTCTGCAAGCGAAAAGAAATGCCTTACATGAGCCAGAGTCCCTTCTGGCAATTTGATTTTCTTTCCAGGATTTGAAGATAAATTATATTCAATTGTTTTCATTTTAATTATATTCTCTTCTAGTTAATTCTTTAATATATTCTATAATCTGTTCTCTTAAAGGGTGTTCTCTCTCAATAAAAACAGCTCCAATAGGATTATTGAATCTATCTACATCTCTTCTAGATAAAACTACTGCATATGGGATAGAATTTTGTTTTAATTGACGTGTTAAAAAAATCCTATATCCTTCTCCAGAATATGCTTTTAATCTACACTCTTTATTTAAATATTCTTTAATCTTATTGTAGAATTTGCTCTTATCAAATATTATTTCATCTTCAAATCTGTTTGACATTTTTCCTGTTAAATCTTTCTTTGCCATATTATTTTAAATAAGTTCTTTTTTAGTTAAATAATCTTCAAGTAGTTTTGATGTTTTTAGACCGTAATTTCTGATTCCTCTCCCTTCTTTTTGATTATGCCTATATAATCTTACTAAATGGATGTCTCTAATATCGTCTCTATAAATAATTTTGTCTAAAACAAGTCCTTTCTTGAACAGTATATGATTAACCTCCATAGCAGCATTACACATTCTAGAGATTGTATTTTTGTTTCCTTTATCAAGATTTTTTAAGAGTTCAAAATCAACTTTCTCATTTAATTCCCCTTCTTTTGAAGAATATCCTTCAAGACCTTCTCTTAAATACTCTCCAAGCTTATCATAATTAATCAATTCATTATGGTAATTGACTTTAAGGAAATTGACCTGCCTTGCAACAATCTCATTTTTTACTCTATCTGTTAATTCTTTTGCCATATTACATAAGTTCTAGATAAGATATTTTATGTATTAATGGAAGCATTTTATGTCCTTCAATTGCTTCTCTCAAACCTAATTGATTATTAATACTGGATATTCCTGGAGTTGCTTCAGTATATAATAATATTGGTGTTCCATGTTCACTTTCAACTATTCCTTTGTAATAAACCATCTGAGTGTATGTTTCATTATCTGGTAAAGGATGTTTATCTGGTCCTATAGAAGTGTTTAATGTTAATTCAATTCTCTGTCCTAGCTTTAAATCCAAAGCTTCAAATTCTTCTAGTTTCATTTTTACTCCTGAACTTCTTTTTCTAGGTTATTCTTTTTAGTATCTTCTTTTATTTTTGCTTCTTCAAGAGCCTTTCTAATTTCTCTAGCTCCCACATAAATATTTCCTGATGCTATAGCTCCAAGTGTTACATATGATGCTATAGCTCCTTTTTTAGTGAGTGCTTTATTGTGGTTTGTGTTATATGCACAATATGTAATACCACCTAATGCTACAACTCCTAATGAACCCAATATAAGATAGTCCTTTATTTTTTTCATTTTAACTTAATTTATCTAAATAATTTTGAAGATTTCTGTAAATCATATTCTTCTTTATATGAAATATACTTCTTTTTGTTTTATCTATTTCTCTCATTCCAACAAGAATATAGAACAAGTCAGTTGCTTTTTGTTTTTTTGGACTTTCTGGAAGAGATTCAAAAAATCTAAATCCATTACTATACATCCTGCTATCAAAATTATAATCATAAGGTTCTCTATCAAGAGTAGGTATAACTTCATTAATTTTTTTCAGTTTTTCTAAATCTTGAATTAAATTTTCTGCTTTCTCAAAATATTCTTCTGGAAGTTTGATACTCTTACCTGGAAGAGTCTTTAATTTGTATTCAACTGTTTTCATTTTTAATCTTGAATTTCTTTTTCTAGGTTATTCTTTTTAGTGTCTTTTTTTGGTTTTGTTGCTCCAAAAATATCTTCGGCTGCAGTAACTCTCCAATAACAAGCTCCCAATATTGCAGCTCCAATTGCCACACCCCCAACTTCAATTCCTGTTTTAGTAATTTTTTTATTGTAAATTGTATCGTATAAAGCATATCCAGCTCCACCTAATGCTGCAATTCCTAATGAACCCATTACAATATAATCTGCTATTTTTCTATTTATTTTTTTCATTTTTACTCCTGAATTTCTTTTTCTAGATTATTCTTTTGAATATCTTCTTTTAGTTTTGTTGTTTCTTTAAGAGATTCTTCAATTAATTTAGACCCTCTATAACAAATTCCTAATGCTGTAGCTCCAAGTGCTACATAAGCTGCTGAACTTCCTTCTTTAGTAATCGTTTTATTGTGAATTGTGTTATATGCACAATATGTAATACCTCCTAACGCTACAATTCCTAGCGAACCCATTACAATATAATCTGATATATTTTTCTTTATTTTTTTCATTTTAATTAAATCCGTTATTATATAGTCTTAAACTTAATAAATCAATTTCTTGCACGAGTTTAGGATATTTTTCTGTTATCCTTTTTCCAGAAGAATAATATTCACCAAGTCTAACATAAATATGGTCTATGAATGCCTTTTTTCTAGGACTTTCTGCTTTTGCAGACATAATATAATTTGCTCTTCTCAAAAGAGAACTCCCATTTTCTGCAATATGCCTAAGAGCATCATGTTCATTGATTCTTTCAATTAAATCCTCTTTACTATTTGATTTTTTTATTTTTTCAATAAAATCATTTCCTACTTCAACAGCTTCTTTTGGAAGGTCGATAATCTTTCTTGGAAATGATAGTGATTTGTATTTTAAAGTTTCCATTTTATCTCCTTATTATCTCCAATGCTTCTTTTTCTCTTTCATATTTTTCATCAATTCTTTTCTTAATTTCAGCTTTACGTTCTGCATCTCTTGTAGTTCCAATCTTATCAAGTAAATTACTATATCTTTTTCCTGCTTCTTTGTAAACAGGAGAATTATAATAAGTATATGTATCTCCATTAACTTTAACTTTTCTTAAATCTTTTCCAAAAAAAGTTTGATAATAAACTATTTTATCTGATTCTTTATATTCCACAACTTTTCCTGTTCTTGTTCTGTATTTGACCCTGTTTCCATCAATATCATATTTTGAATATGGGCTTCCAATACCTGTAACTAAGATTAGCCCAGTTGCCAGTGCAATTCCTCCTATTTTGGTTATTAATCTTTTGTCCATAAGAGACTAATTTCTCATGCATTTAAAAACATTACTGTCATTAACTACTATATAATTACACAATAATCCACTCTATTAGAAATTATTTTGATAATACTCTTTATACCACTTAACAAAGTTTTTAATTCCCTCATTTATTGATGTCTTTGGTTTATAATTTAATAATTTTCTCGCTTTCGTAGTATCTGCAAAAGTTTCTAGAACATCCCCCGCTTGCAAAGGCAACAAATTTCTTTTAACTTTATTACCAACATTCCTTTCTATTTCATCTATAAAATTTATTAGTTCTTCTTGCTTCCCTCTTCCTAAATTAAAAATCTCAAAAGCGTAACCTTTGTCTATTGAACTTAGTATACCAGATACAACATCATCAATATAAGTGAAATCTCTTTTCATTTTTCCATTGTTATACACATCAATAGGCTTGTTTTCGATAATATTCTTTGTGAATTTGAATATTGCCATATCTGGCCTACCCCATGGACCATAAACAGTAAAGAATCTTAAACCAGTCATATTTATTCCAAATAAATGATGATAAACATAAGCATATAATTCATTTGCTTTTTTTGTTGCCGCATACAAAGAGATAGGAGAATCTAATTTTTGTGATTCTTTGAATGGGACCTTCTTCTCATTTCCATAAACAGAAGATGAGGAGGCATAAATTATTGTTTTTATTTTATTATTTCTTGCAAATTCAAATATGGTTAGTGTTCCAAGCATGTTTGATTTTTCATATTCAAATGGGTTTTCTAAACTATATCTCACTCCTGCTTGTGCTGCTAAATGACAGATAACATCTATTTTTTCCTTAATTTTAATACCATCTTCTATATTTTGCTTGTAAAATTTAAAGTTGCGATATTTCTTTAGAATATCTAATCTAGATAATTTTAACTTCGGGTCATAATAGCTATTTAAATTGTCTATGCCTACAACTTTATCTCCTCTATCAAGTAATGCCTTAGATGTATGAAATCCTATAAATCCTGCTGCCCCCGTTACTAAAATTGTTTTTTTCATAAAATGTAAAACACTTTTTAGTTTTTAATGTTTTCTTCTAAAATTTTATTGAACCCACAACTTTATCTACCCAATCCATTAACTTTAACTTTTCTTAAATCTTTTCCAAAAAAAGTTTGATAATAAACTATTTGAGCTTCCTTATATAATTTAATTTTTCAGAAAAAATAAACCCTCATTTCTATTATTAACTACTTTGTAATTACACTAAATTAATGCACATATTTATTTATTATTTAATCTATTCTTATTAATATGATAAACATCAAAGAAACTAAGAAAGAATTCATTCTTGAATTATTAAATAAAGATATTTATAAAGTTCTTGATTTAGGATGTGGAGAAATGCTTCTTTCAAAAGCTTTTCTTAAAAATAATTCATTTGTAAAAGGAATTGATATCAAAGAACCTTTGGAAATTCCAGAGGGTGCAGTTTTTGTGAAAGGAAATTTCTTTCAAGAAGAATTTGAAAAAGATTATGATTTGATTATTGCTTCACTTATACTTCATCTCACAAAAAAAGAATTTACACCTAAACTTATCCAGAAAATACAAGATTCAACAGCTAAAAACGGATATAATTTTTTAATCTTACTCTCCAATAAAGATTCTCTTTCAACAGAAGAAAGATTCTATCCTTCTATGAGTGAAATAATGGAATTTTATCCTGGTTCTGAGTGGAAACTCATCAAAAGCTTGGAAGATGAAACAGAACCAGAACAACATGGCAATGCACAAACCCCAGATAACATTCCCCACACTCATCACTTGATTTTTGCAATATTTCAGAAACAATAGACCTCCATAACAAGAAATTTAAAGTATAATCCCAAACATAAAACTATGAAATTAATAGTATTACCTAATAACTCATTTAATGAATCTAAAAAAGAAGATTTAAATAAGATAATATTTTTTGCAGAAAAACTGCTTGAAAAAAATGATATCCCTCTACCAGAAAAAATTTATTTTTATAATTCATTTGAAGAATTTATAGAAAAGGTAATCCCAGAAGTAATAGGTTATGGTTTCAGTAAAGAGATTTCAAAGGAGATAATAAAATGTGCTTTAAATAACGGGACCTACGGAACATTAAATTACCAGGAAAACTCAATAATAGAAATGAATTTTAATCCATTTAACAAAGGAGAATATAGTGCTGATGATTTTCTGGAACTGTTAATTCATGAATCACTGCATTTGCAATTATCTAATCATATGAATAAAGATATTAATTCTATTAAGTTTAAATTCAGTAAAGGAAAGTTCTTAGGAAATCCTAGAATTATCCAGCTTGATGAAGGTTATGCAGAATTTATGACTAAAAAAATTCTGGAAGACCCCGAATTTTATGAAATAAATAAAATAATTAAAGAAATAAAAATACCTTTCCACAACTTGGAATCACCTTCCTACAAGAAAAATATTGATTATCTAGATATAAATGAATTTGATAGTGCATTTGAAACATTGTTGCTTTCAAATAGAGATAAGGGGTTTAAACTTTTTAGAAGTGTTTTCAAGGAAAAAAAAGGATATACCTCTAAACAGATTTTAGATTTTGCAGCTAAAGAACTAAAAGAAATTATTTGAATGCATAAAAGTTATATCTCTAATATGAAAATCTTTTTTCTTTGTTTTATTTTCTATACTTTTATTTAACAACCAATTTAATGTCATCTCTGTATGCACACAAAATGGTTTATCTCTAGCATATATATTTTCTTTTGAAATTGTTTCAGCATTAAATGGGCAGCCTCCGCCACATATTCCTATTGCAGGACAATATACACACTCTTTCATATTCAAAGGATATCTTTCTGTCCAGTATTTTATAACAGGGCTTTTTTCCAATTCGTCTACTTTAAATTTGTTTATGTTGCCTATTATTGAACCCTCATTGCAAAGATAAGCTTCACAAGTGCCAATATTACCATTAGGAAAAAATACGAGCTGATTTCCGACACCGCCACAGTCCTTAAATCTTGGGATTCCATTAAATGCAATTGCTTTTCTTTGTATTCTATCTTCATAAACTCCTTTTTTACTGGCTTCTTCAGAAGCATCTAAGAGATTTTTATTTAAAGTAGTTAAATCAACTAAAGGTATATTTGAATATCTTGCATTTAATAATATATTAAATCCAATGCTTTTTGCTCCTAATTCAATAAAATGATTTACGTTTTCTTTTAAAGAACTTATATTGTGTCGGCTTATTGTACATGAAATTCCAAAAGGTATCTTTTCCTTGTTTAAAAGCTGGATTCCTTTTATTATTTTGTTATAAGTCCCCTTATCATCTTGGGTTACTCTCATAGTGTCATTTATTTCTTTTTTTCCGTCTAAAGAAACAGACACTCCAACTTTAAATTTTTTAATTGCATCTATAATTTCTTTATCAAATAAAGTCCCATTAGTAGTTATCTGAAAATCAGGTATAATTTTGTTTTTCTTGCATATATCCTGAATTTTTCCAAGACTTTTTATAAAAAATTCTTTTGAAATCAAAGGCTCAGAGCCATAATAAATAAAGGTTATCTTTTTTTTATTTGGAGATTTTGATTTTTGATATTCAATTAAATTATCTAAGTATTTTATTAAATTTTCAAAAGTTTCATTACTCATATTTATATCTTTGAAATTAGGTTCAACACTTCCTTCAACATAACAATACTTGCATTTAAGGTTGCATTTTGTATTAAAAAGTAAATAGATTATTTCCAAATCAAATTTGTTTAATTTATAATTTTCTTTGATATAATCAACAAATTTCTTTTCTGAATATGAATCTGGAACTAAAATATGGCTTTTTTGTAATGTTTTTATGTTTTCTTTGAATTTTTTGTTTTTCAATGAATCAATCAGCTCTTTGAATTCAATTTCCTTGAAAAAGAATGATTCATTGGTTATAGAATGCCTTATAATATAATACAAATTATTCTTACTAACACATTCATAAATACGAGAAAATTTAGAGAATCTCATCTAAGGTAGTGTAAATTACAATCCTTTTACTTATTTATAACTAAAATATTCGGTGCTTGGGAGTTTAACTATGTAATCTGGTTCTGAGCCTTTATGACACCAACCTTTACACCTAAACTCACCTTCCGGAGGAAGAGTTTTAGCTACTATTTCTAGTTTTTCCATAATTTTACATATCTCAGAAATTTATAAACTTTTCCTCAAAATCAGATTCTAGTGTAAAAATACATTTAAGTACTACTCTATAATTACACTAAAGAACAAGACATCTTTACCCAATGAGATTCCTTATCTTATCTTCATCTCTTTTAAAACTTCTTCTACAACTTCCTCAACGCTCTCTAAATCAATATTTTCATAACCTTTTTCTATCCTTATTCTTAACTCAGATTTAACTTTATTTACAATCCTCTTTCTTATTTCTTGTATCTCTTTGTCAGCAAGTTCCTTTTCTACAGGGTTTATTTTCTCTCTGTACCTTTTTGCTATATTCCAGCTGTTAATTATCTCTTTGTTGTATCTTTCAGAGATTTCAGGAATATCTATTGCATTTTCCAATATTTTGTGAACCACTGCATTAGAAAGATTAGATACAAACAATGTAAGAAGTTTATTTCTATTCATTTTCTTTCTTCTCCTTTTATATTATCCAGAACAAGCGAGAAAGTTTTATTGAAGATTTCTTTATATTTCAATATAAAACTTTCTTCAATCATATTTCCTTTCAAATCATTTATCTTTATATCAAATAATTTTTCAATTTCTTTTTCAACAATCTCCTTGCTTAATTTTTTATTTTGTATAAACATCAATATTGAAACCATGTTAAGAGTAAGGTAATACTTTTCATCCCCATTTAACATATTAAAATTTTCAATTAAGTTTTTGCTTTTCAGTAAATTCAAATCTAGGAGCTTGTAATTTATTTTTCTTTTTACATTAAATATAATCTTGTTAAGTGAAACACACTTACTTAACATTAAATTGTACAAAGGATCATTAGATAATCCTGAAGAAAGAGTCTTATTACTCAAACAGATTAAATGAGGTTTTATTCCACTAAATTCTTCTATTTCTTTTTTTATTAAACTAATTTCTATACTCTTCTCAGATTCACTTATCAGAAGAATATCAATATCATTGAATCTAAATCCTTTTTCAAGAAAGCTTCCAGTAAAGATTATATTATCTACCTTGACTTTATTTCTTATTCTTTTAACAATCTCCTCTATCAAGTTTACTTTAACTGGTTCAAGTTTCTTTAACCCATAAAAATTGAGTTTAACACTCAATTCTTTTTCACCTAGATGGTTTACTAATGGACTTATAATCACATACTCTCCTGGAATAAAACCAATTCTTCTTTTTGGGAGATATATTTGGTCCATCTTGCTACCTCTGCTTATTCTTCCAATAATAGTTATTTCATTATTTACCATATTACGTAATAGTACGGTACTATATATAAATATTTCGCTTATTTACAAATATTACATTTGTAGCCTGATGATTCTGTATGCTTATTAATCCAATATAGATATCTTCCTTTGGCTGACCGCTAACATCAATATAAAACTGAAGAGCAGGTTTCATAGGTTAGCTGAGAATACGAACTATAAAAGTTTTATTCTACTTTACTACCCATCCCAACTTAACTTTCAATTAAGTACTACTATATAATTACACTAAAAAACAACATTTATAAAGCCAAAAAACAGAGTATACTTACAAATAAATTATATACTTTCATCAAGACAAAATGGTAAAAAAACAGATAAGTAATGTAAGTGATTTAGAAAAGATTAAACCTCTGGATGAAATTGAATTAAATTCATATTCTCTTCCAGACAAAATGTTCAACTCTCCACAAATAACAGGGATTTTAGGTGGAAGTTTTGACATAGATAGTGAAAAATATTTTGTTGTTACAGAAGTTGGCCCTTCTATGAGATTCCCTGATGGATATTGTATAAAATCTTCTCTTTACAAAGCAAAAGAAAAAGGAATAGATTCTGCTCATGTTATACTAAATGGACATTACAATAAAGCTAGGCCTGGTTTTAATTTGGAGGAAACAATAAGAGATCAAGTTAGCATATTACATAATAAAACATTATTTTTTTTAGAGAATAACTAAACAAAATGACAAACGAAACACAATACCCCCCAAAACCAACAATGAAGATAAAAGTTCTAAAAGGCATTGAAAAATTATGTTATACAGGAGCAATTACCGGACCTATATTATTATTTGGAGGAGATGCAATGGATAATTATAATTTATCTTTAACAGGTGCTGGACTTTTTGTAGCAACTGTATTTGGAGCACTTTATACAAATACTAAAAGAAAAGAACTACAATTAGAACAATATTGGAAGGAAGAAAAACAGAAACATGATGAAAGATATTCTGAATTAAATGATTTTGTAAAGGAATATTCGGGAAGGAAGTAAAATGCCAAAAAAAACCCCAACCCCTAAACAACCAGATAAAAAATTCAAGAAAATAACACTTATGATCCCCTGTTACAATGAAGAAGCTAGTATAGCAAGTGTTATTGATGGAATCCCTCTTGAAAAATTAAAAAGTCAAGGTTTCAAAATAGAAGTTCTTGTAATAGATAATAATTCTAAAGATAAAACAGCAGAGATTGCAAGATCAAAAGGAGCTAGAGTCATTTCAGAGCTTAATCAAGGCAAAGGAAATGCAATAAGAACAGGCTTCAACAACATCCCTAAAGATGTTGATTATGTTGTAATGCTTGATGGAGATAATACTTACAAACCAGCAGAAATCCTAAGATTAATTGAACCTTTAGAAAGTGGTTTTGCTGATGTTATTGTAGGCTCAAGATTAGAAGGGCAAATGACAACACATGCTATGAGCCGTTCCCATAGACTAGCAAACTGGCTTTTCACATTCTTAACAAGATTCATATATGGGGCTAATGTAACAGACACTTGTACAGGATATTTTGCTTGGACAAGAAAATCTATTGATATTCTCAATGGAAATATAGAATCAAAAGGCTTTGCAATTGAGGCAGAAATGATAAGTAAAATGGCAAGACTAAAACTCCGTGTCTACTCAGTACCAATAACTTATGCTCCAAGAGTAGGAGAAACTCACTCAAAGCTCAGCCCATTTAAGGATGCTTTAAAAATAATATGGATGTTAATAAAGAATAAGAGATGGAAGCCGAAAAAGGAGTGAAAAGGAAGATGAAAATCGCCTTTGTATCTG
>MWBV01000007.1 GCA_002069705.1 Candidatus Diapherotrites archaeon ADurb.Bin253
ATAACTTCTTAATAGATTGTTTGAGTTTAGAGGCTATTTCATCTCGGGTGTATTCTGTTTTGTTTGTCATTTTTACTTTGTTTTTTCTTGGAAAATGCTTTTTGAACTTTTTTATCCGAGGCTAAATTCCTAATTATCTTTATCAATCTCCACATAAAAATTAATAAAAATGTATGGGCTAATAAAATTAATTTCATGTATTTCTCTTCAATATATATAATTGATAAAACAAATGAAATAAAATATGCGATTATTACTACAAAAGCACCAAATGTCATTAGCTTCATATTATCTATAAACCAAAATTTCTTTTCTAAATATGGCCAAATATTTTTGAGTTTAATTTTATTATTTTTATCAAAGATAGTTATTTCTTTGGTCACCAGTTTATTAAATGATTCCATATTTAATATATAAACTTCCCATATTGCAAAGAAGATAGTATAAATAATAATTAGAATAAATTTAATATCTAATAGGATAAATGTAATTAGAGGTAATATTCCTAAAAAATGAGATATCTTATCTTTACTAATTAGAGTTAATGCAGAGTTTGCTTCCATCTTACATTTTCCATCCTACCTTTTCCAGATTTATCTTGATTTGTTCTTCGAGCTTCTTTCCTTCTTTCATTTGTTCTGCAAGTTCTTTTGTCAGTCTTTTCATCTTTTCTTCAAATGTTTCTCCATCATCTTCTTCATCTGGGACTCCAACATATCTTCCAGGTGTTAGTATGAAGTTATTTTTTTCTACTTCAGATGAGTCTGCTGATTTACAAAATCCTTTAACATCTTCATATTTCTTCTTTGTTTTTTCTCCTCTCCAAGCATGATAAGTCTCTGTTATCTTTTGTATATCTTCATTTGTTAACTCTTTATGTCTTCGGTCTATCATAACTCCCATGTTTCTTGCATCAATAAATAGAATTTCGTTATTTCTTTTTCTTTTACCATGATTAGATTTATTTCTAGTAGTAAACCATAAACAAGCAGGTATCGTGGTATTGTAAAATAATTGGCTAGGAAGTGCAATCATGCAATCTACTAAATCGTCTTGAATAATTTTTTTTCTTATTTCTCCTTCTCCAGAAGTGTTTGATGACATTGATCCATTGGCCAATACAAATCCTGCAATTCCTGTTGGAGCTAAGTGATGTATAAAATGCTGAACCCAAGCAAAATTAGCATTTCTTGTTGGAGGAACCCCGTATTTCCATCTTACATCTTCTCTAAGTAATTCTCCTTTCCAATCTGAATCATTAAATGGAGGATTTGCTAATATAAAATCTGCTTTTAGGTCTTTATGTTTGTCTTCATGAAAAGAATCTCCCCATTGGATATTAGATTCTATTGCTCTAATGGCCATATTCATCTTACATAAACGCCAAGTAGTATGATTTGACTCTTGACCATAAACTGAAAGATTTTTGGTTTTCCCTCCATGCTCTTCTACAAATTTTTCACTTTGAACAAACATCCCTCCTGAACCACATGCAGGGTCATATATCCTTCCTTCATAAGGCTCTATCATTTCTACAAGAAGCTTAACTATGCATCTTGGAGTATAGAACTGCCCCCCTTTTTTACCTTCTGCATCTGAAAATTGTCCTAAAAAATATTCATACACTCTCCCAAGTAAATCTTTGCTTTTACTTTCTTTATCTCCTAAACCGATAGTACCAATTAAGTCAATTAATTCTCCTAATCTTTGTTTATCTAAAGACTCTCTTGCATAATTTTTAGGGAGAACATCTTTTAATATTGAATTATCTCTTTCTATAGCATCCATTGCTTCATCTACTATTTTACCTATTGTTGGCTGTTTAGCATTTTTTTGTAAATAATTCCATCTAGCTTCTGGGGGAACCCAAAAAACGTTTTTTGCTTTATATTCATCAATATCTTCTTTATCTCCTTCTGGATCTTTTTCTATTTCTTTCCTTGCTTCTTCAAAAGAATCAGAAATATATTTTAAAAAAATTAGCCCTAATACAATATGTTTATATTCTGCAGCATCCATATTGCTTCTAAGTTTGTCTGCAGCTAACCAGAGCTTTTTCTCAAAACCCAGGTTTGCTCCGTTGTTTGTCATATATTACGTAAAATAGTACTTATATAAAAACTTATTCTTACTTAAATGTGAGTTTCCAAGCTTTCTTGAACCACTCTTTAATTATATCTTCAAATAACATAAACCCTTCGAATAAGAATAATGTAACCAACATTCCTGCAATGAAAAATTCTTTGTGGTAACAATAAACATTTGACATAATATTATTCGGTACCGCTTATTTATATATATTTCGGTATCGAATTTATAACTCAATAATAGTATCGGTACCAAAATCCTTAAATATCTCTTTGGTATGTTAAATATATGAAGCTTCAGAAACAATCTTCAAAGAAAAAAGGTATGAAAGACTATCCAAAATATGTTATTGTTCTGCCAAAGAAAGCCGTTGAGCTTTCTGGTTTCAAAGAGGGAGATGAATTAGAGGCAGAGGCGAGAAAGGGAGAGATAAAGTTGAGGAGAAAAATCTAAATACTTAAAATTTATAAATCTACATATATACATTCATATATTTATATGTGTCCATATAAATAAACTTATTTGGAGTAAATTATAATAAAATGGTAAAAAGGATAGCTTCAGATTATGACTCTGAATTAGATATTTTTCACGTTTATCTTGAAGATATAAAGAATGGAATAAAGGGAT
The DNA here is from genome assembly GCA_002069705.1 of Candidatus Diapherotrites archaeon ADurb.Bin253. Lineage (GTDB taxonomy): Archaea > Nanobdellota > Nanobdellia > Pacearchaeales > GW2011-AR1 > MWBV01. The sequence goes on from MWBV01000007.1 coordinate 2,719, forward strand.
GTATCTCAATAGGAGATTTCAATATAGATATTGGAAATGATAATAAAATAGTTGGAATGGAGGTAGAACAGGCGAGCAATAATCTTGGAGTATCTCCAGATATTCTTTCTTCTCCAAATGAAGTTGATTTGATCATCCGAAAGTCTGGAAATGTACTTTTTATGGGTGTTAAAGTTATAAAAGGAGAAATAAAAGCGTTTACAAATGTTACAACTATGCATAATCAGGAATTGATACAATTTGCTAATTAAATACTTATACCATATCTTTTTGAAACAGCCTTTTCAAGTTTCCTATATATTCTCATTGCTTGAAAGATCTTTGGAGGATTTTCATCTAATAAATAACCTATTTTAACGAAAATATTGGTGCTTTCTTCATAACACAGGGTATATTTATTTCCTTTTTTCCCTTTTCGTTTAAACCCTTTTTTGATTGTATCTCTTTTTTCATAAATTTTTTTAAGTTCTTCTAAGTCGATATTGTGTCTAGGAGTTTTATTTAACATTCCTGTAAATTTATTTCTATAAAAGTGAGGATGAATTTCAAATTCTTCAAATTTTTTTCCTTTAAGAATTCTTTTTATCTTTTCTAAATCTTCTTTTGTTAGAGGAATGTTTTCTTCGTATTCCATAATCTATTTTAATCATCTTCCTATATTTATCTTTTACTCATCATTTATCAAAGAAAACATTCTTACGATGTATTCAGCTGTTTTCTTGGCCTCAATCGCTTTTGTCATTTTTATAGGGGTTTCTTTTTCCTAAAACTTATCCTTCTTTTTGTATTTTGTATGTAGCAGCTTTTCTGCTGAGAGGTTTGCCGAGATATTTTTTGTAAATATCTTTTACTATTGGCTTTTCATGAGAACGACGATATTTACGCATGTTATCTTGTTTTTAAATGTGAAATATCATTAATGAAATTAAATCTGTATCCTTCTTTGTGTTTTTTACTTATTTCTAATTCAGTTATTGAGCAGTGCTCCACAAATAACTTAAATATAGAATCGTAGATTTTCATGCCGAGCAACTCTCCTATAAATACTTTAAGAAATGCTCCATGAGAAACTATAAGGATTGTTTCATTGCTTTGTTGGTATTTCTTTTTGATTTTTTCAAAGAACTTTCTTCCTCTTTCTCTCACTTCTTCTAAGTTTTCTCCATCAGGAGCTTTTCTTGTTTCAAAACTTCCTTCTAATTCATCCCAACTAAAATCTTTATGACTTTTTCCAACAAGAGAACCATTATCTTTTTCTCTTATCAAAGAAGTATATTCTACTGGGACATTAACCTCCTTTAAAATTTCTTCAGTTGTTATTTTGCATCTTGGAATATCACTTGAGATGATTCTGTCTATTTTTTCATTTTTTAATCTCTGAATAAGTTCTTTTATCTGTAGAAATCCTTTTTCATTTATTTCTCCATCCTCTTTTCCTTGGACTATTCCATTAATATTTTGCTTTGTTTGTCCGTGCCTAGTTATTAATATCTTCAACATATATCCGTTAATTTGTTTTATTATTTAAACTTGATTATTTGCACTTTCATTTCCTTTTGTTAACGCAGCTTCTGCAACTTCGGTATATCTTTTTTCTAATTTAGGATCTTCAGCTATAGATTTCAATGTTTCTTTAGATACATTTTTATTTCTAGCAACAACTCTTAATAAATAATCATATCCTTCTTTTTATATTTTGTATGTAGCAGTTTCTCTCCTAATTATTTAAAAGTGCAACAACTTCTTTTTTTTCAGAAATCTTTTTTAATTCTTCAAGTAGACTTTTTAATTGTTCCTTTTTCTTATCTTCTTTAGTTTCAATTGACATTGCTGTCCAAGAATGTTTAAATTGTTGGAACAATGGTGAGATTCCTTTAACTAATAATGCTTCTATTACAAGAGTTTTATTTGTTTTTGTTAATTTTGCTATGTCTTCAACTAGATTAAGAATTGATTTGTTTACATTTAATGAAATCTTCTCTCTCATTTCAAGAGGGTTTTTAATTAGTTTATCCATATTATTTATATAATATTTAAATAATATATAAATATTTCTATACTTGATGAATTTGAAGATTGATTGGAGAGAGTTCTCCTAAAACTTATCCTTCTTTTTGTATTTTGTATGTAGCAGCTTCTCTGCTTTTTTGCTGAGAGGTTTGCCGAGATATTTTTTGTAAATATCTTTTACTATTGGGTTTTCATGAGAACGACGATATTTACGCATGTTATCTTGTTTGTAAAGTGCTTGGGCTCTTAGTGTGAGAACTTTATCATCAGAGTAAATAGGTTGTCCTCCGCCTCCAATGCAACCTCCTGGACAAGCCATCATTTCAATGAAATCATATTTGTCTTTGTTTTTCAATAGCTTGCGGATATTTGCTCCACCTGAAGTTGTTGCATAACGCACTGTTTTGTTTCCTAGTTTTATTGTTCCTTCTCTTATAGAGCTGTCATCTGTTCTTAGATTTTTGAATTCAACTTTTTCTAATTTTTTTGGAGGATTTGTTGAAATTTCGTAAGCTGTTCTTAATGCAGCTTCCATAACTCCTCCAGCTGCACCAAAAATATCTCCTGCTCCACTTGCTAATCCTAATGTTGGATCAAAGTCTTCATCAGGAAGATTTACAAAATCAATGTTTTTCATTTTTATTAATCTTCCAAGTTCTCGTGTTGTTAAAACATAATCCACTCCTGTGTTTAATTCTGAACGTGTTGATTCAAATTTCTTTGCTGTACATGGCATTATACTAACAACTACAATATCTTTAGGATTGATATTTGCAAGTTCTGCATAATAACTTTTTACTAACATTCCTAACATTTCATGCGGGCTTTTACAAGTAGACATATTAGGAATAAGTTCTGGATAGAAAGATTCCATCATTAATATCCATGCTGGGCAACAGGTTGTAATCATTGGGAGTTTCTTTTTGTTTTTTTCTTTGAGACGTTTTAGAAGTTCAGCTGATTCTTCCATTATTGTCATATCTGCTCCTAAATCTACGTCAAATACTTTATCGAAACCGCATCTTCTTAGGGATGCAACCATTTTTCCTGTTACAAGAGTTCCTGCAGGCATTCCAAAGAGTTCTCCTAATGCAGCCCTTATTGAAGGAGCAGTTTGTGCTACAACATGTTTTTTAGGATTTTTCAATGCTTCAAGAACTTCAGGCAAGTGAGTTCTTTCAATTATTGCCCCAACAGGACAATTAATTAAACATTGGCCACATTGAATACATGCTACTTGTTCTAGCTTTTTTTCACCATAAGGTGTTACATGTTCATTGTGAGCACGACTTGCAAAATCTATTGCATGTATTTCCTGAATTTTTCCACACACCTGAACACACTTTCCACAATTTACACATTTGTTATTATCGCGAACTATTGCAGCACCTAAATCTGGATAATAATCTTTAAGTGATTGAAATCTATTATTTTCAATTCCAATTTCATCATAAACTTCTCTTGCTTCAAAATCATCTGAAAGTTCATTTAATTTAATGTTTTGATTCATAAGCTCAAGATTCATTTTTCTTGCTTTGATTACTTTTTCAGAATTAGTAATAATAGTTGCATTTTCCACGGGTTTAGTTGAACAAGAAGTTACTAATTTTCCATTCATTTCAACTAAACAAACTCTGCATCTTGCTTCTGGGAAAAGATTTTTGTGATAGCAGAGTGTTGGAATCTTTATGTTATTCTCTTTGCAAATTTGAAGGATGGTTTTATTTGGGTCAACTTTAATTTGTTTGTTGTTTAATGTTATTTTCATTTTATTTTTTTAAGTAATAATTATAATCCTCCTTGAAGTGTTGAAGTGATGTGAGGATGTGATTTGTTGAAGATTGGCCTAAACCACAGAGACTGGTTTCTTTGATATGGTATGAGAGCTCTTTTAAGAGGTCTAAATCAGATTGAGTTGCTTTTTTATCACGTACTTTTTTTAGGAGATTTAGGATACGGATTGTTCCTTCTCTACATGGAGTGCATTTACCACAAGATTCATAAGTATAGAATTTAGCTATACTTAAACATATATCTACAATATTTCTGTTTTTTCCTATGAAAATTAGAGTGAATGCTCCATGTTGACAGTCCTTTTCACAGATTGTTTCAGCTGTAACTAAGGTGTTTTTGTTTATTGGCATTATTCCTCCAAAGCATCCAAAGGAAATTGCTTTTATTTCTTGAGTTGGTTTAACTGTTTCAAGAATTGTTGACATTTTAACACCTAATTCCCATTCATAAATTCCTGGTTTTTCAATATCTCCTGATGTTGAAAAAAGTCTTAAGTTTGGATTCCAGTCGTTGTATAGAAGAGCTTGTGGAACACAAGTAAGAGTTTCAACATTGTTGAGGACAGTTGGACTTTCCCATAAACCTTGTTCAGTTGGATAAGGAGGTTTATATTGAGATTGTCCTCTATAACCCATTATTGATTGCATTATTGCAGTTTCTTCTCCACAAATATATGCTCCTGCACCTCTTACTATTTCAATTTTTACTTTGTTTTCCATTTTTGATTTTTTTAGAACAGATGAAATTGTTTTTCTAAGGTCTTTTAAGAGATGTTCATATTCATTTCTTAAATAAATGAAAGCTTTTTTTGTATTCAATACATAGGAAGCTATGAGCATTCCCTCAATTAGTGTCTCTGGATTGTTTTTCAGGATGAATTTATCTTTAAATGTTCCTGGTTCACCTTCATCTGCATTGCATATAAGGAAAATTTCTTTAGACGGATTTTTCTTTTTTGCATCTAATGCTAATTTCCATTTCTTTGCAAGAGGAAAACCTGCTCCTCCTCTTCCAACAAGATATTTTCTTTCTAAAATCTGAAGAACTTTTTCAGGACCTAGTTTTTTTGCAAGTTTCAGTGCTTGAAGATTGGTTTTTTTTAGGATTTGCATTTTTATTTTTTCTTTGATTTTAATTCCTTGATTAATTTCTTTACTTTTTCAATAGTCAAATTTGTTATTGGTTTACCATTGAGAAGCATTGCAGGAGGTTCATCGCAACATCCTATACAAGATGTTTTGTAAACAGAGAACATTTTGTCTTTTGTTGTATCTCCTATATCTATTTTGAGTTCTTTTTTAAGGAAGTTTTCTATTTCTCTGCTTTCATGTAAAACACAAGTTGGAGAACCACATAATTCTATTATGTATTTTCCTTGAGGTTCTGTTCTTAACATAGTATAGAATTTAACAACACCATAAAGTCTTGAAATTGGAATATTATATTTTGTGCTTATTTTTTTTAAGAAATCTATTGAGATATAACCTTTTTTGTCTTGCTCTTCATGAAAGATATTAAGCAAAATATCTTCTTTTTTATTTGCTTTTTTGTTTTGTTTTTTCACCATCTTTTACTTTAATAATAGGAATGGGTTGTTTTTAAAATTTGAGTTGATAAGTTTGTTAGCATTAAAATAAATTTCTTATAAAAATAATGCAGTGGAATTTAAATAACTTTTAAATAACCTATTTTCTTTTTGAAGAGAAAGAGGGATAAAATGACGCATCCAATTATTAATGCTATTAAAACAGAGTGGGGGTATTTGGGAAAAAGAAGAAAATGGTTTATTTTTTACATATTTTTGTTTCTTATTGCAGGAATTGTTTCTCTTTTAACTCCATATGTTATAGGTACAATATTTAATTCTATTCAGGAATCAATTACAACTCACGAAGAACTTGTTGTTTTAATGAAGAAAATCGCTCTTCTTTTGGTCATAACAGTTGTTTTTTGGATGCTTCATGGTCCAGCAAGATTTTTGGAAACTATAACTGGATTTCATGTAAAGAAGAATTATGTAAATGATAAAATAAGGATGGTCTTGAAATTGCCTGTTAAATGGCACAAAGATAATCATTCTGGTGACACAATAGATAAAATAAATAGAGCTTCAAATGCTCTTGAAGAATTTTCTTCTCATATGACTCATGATATTCTCTATGGATTGATAAGCTTCTTTGGTTCAATAATTATTTTGTTTTTTATTGATTGGAGAATAGGATTATTTGCATTTGTCTATGCTTTAATAATCTTATTTATTATATCAAGAGTAGATAAAAACCTTGAAAGAAAATATAAAAAATTAAATGAATATAACAATAAACTATCTGCTACTATATTTGATTATTTGAGTAATGTAATAACTGTGATAACTTTGAGATTAAGAAAAACAGTTTCTAAAGAAATTGAATCTAGACAGATTGCAAGTTATAAGACTTTCAAAAGCTCTTCAATTATAAATGAGATTAAATGGGGATTTGCAAGTGTTGCAATTCAAATTATGATTGTAATTTCGCTTATTTACAAATCTTATACAGAATTTAATCTTACAGGAACTATTTTAATTGGGACATTATATATGGTGTATGGTTATCTTAATAATGTAGGACAGACTTTCTATAAGTTTGCTTGGTTATATGGGGATGTAGTACGTGCAAATGCTAGGATTATAGGTGCTAATCCTTTGGATGAAGAATATAATAAATTAGAATTTCCTGAATCTGGAAGACTTCCAAGGGGCTGGAAGGAAATAAAATTCAAGAATCTTTCTTTTACATATGATACAGATGGAAAAAGAAATCATCTTGATAATGTTTCTTTTAAATTAAAGAAAAAAGAAAAGATTGCACTTGTTGGAGAGAGTGGTTCTGGTAAGAGCACAATTCTTTCTTTAATAAGAGGATTGTATAAGGTTGAGAAAGGGGAAATTTATTGTGATGGTGTTCCTCTTGAAGGAGGGATTAATAGAGTTAAAGAACAAGTCACATTAATACCTCAGGAACCTGAGATATTCAATAATACTTTTAGATATAATATAACAATGGATCTTCCAGCATCTGAAGAAGATTTGAAAAAAGTGATAAAAATAGCTAGATTAAACCCTGTTTTATCTAAGCTTCCTAAGGGACTTGACACCAGTGTTCAGGAGAAAGGGGTTTCATTGAGTGGAGGAGAAAAGCAAAGATTGGCTCTTGCAAGAGGACTACTTGCATCTAAAAAAAGTGAAATTATTTTAATGGATGAACCTACAAGTAGTGTTGATAGTATGAATGAGATGAAAATACATGAACAAGTATTTGAAGAGTTTCAAAATAAGACAATAGTTTCATCTATCCATAGGTTACACCTTCTTGACAAGTTTGATTATATTTATTTATTTGACCAAGGGAAGATTGTAGGTCATGGAACATTTGATGAAATAAAGAAAAATCCTTTGTTTGAAAAGATGTGGAGAAGGTATCATCGGGAGAAGACATCTAATAAGGAGAAGGAAGAGGAGAAAAAGAGATGAATGTTTTACAATCTTTAAAAAAGGATGAAAGAAAATTTAAAAGATTATATTTTTTATATTAAATATGAAATCAAAAGAGATTTTGATAAAAAAAGAGTTATTTCAATTATCTAATGAATTAGGATTAAAATATAATCCAAATTGGTTTAATTTTATCTGGATTAAAAAAGAACAGGAAACATTAACAGAATACTTAAGTGATTGTAAAAATCCTATTTATGAAAGGTATGGTAAAACTCTTCAAGAAAGGATTAAGAATTTGAATAAATTTTACAATTCTTTAGATTACCAATCATGTATTAAAAGATATGGTGGACAAGTTTTCAACAAAAAAAGTATTTCATTATTAAAAAAATCAATGAAGAAAATAACAAACAAAGAAATTTTAAAAATTTTAGATGATTTATTGATTAGAATAAAAAAACATAACCCTCGCTTCAACAAAATAGCTTTATTAACTGAGACTAAAAGAGAAGATGAACTCAAAATATTATATTATAGAGTATTAAGGCATGAATGGATTCATATTTTGCTTGATGAAAATAAAATAAGATTCAAAAATTGGAGATATAATGAAGGTTTAGTAATCTATTTTGAAGCTTATTTGGATAATATATTATCTCGCTTAGAAAAACCTTTGAAAAGAGAAGAGTGCTCTTTTAATATAGAATGTTTCAAAAAAGCAGTATATTTTAAAAGATTTTTAGGTGATAAGCCAGAAATATCTAGAATTAGGGGTTTAATGAGGAAAGTTAATTAAGGATGATTTTATTATTAAATTGAGTCATCATAAACTATTTAAAACATATTTGTTTTTTTAAATGATGAAAGGGGTGAAGATAGTTAAGAGACCGTGGGGCATGTTCAAGCAATTTGTTCTTAATGAGAAATGTACTGTTAAGATTCTTGAAGTCAAGAAAAATGAAGAGCTTAGTTTACAAAAACATAAACACAGGAGTGAAAATTGGTATTTTATTACTCCTGGATATGTTCAATTAGGTAAAAAAGTTAAGAAAGTCAAAGAAGGAGAATTAATTAAGGTTGGAAAGAATGTTGCCCATAGAATAATTGCAAAGGGTTCAGATGTTAAAGTTCTTGAAATTTCATTTGGTGTGTTTAATGAGAATGATGAAATAAGATTGGAGGACAAGTATGGCAGGTAAAGTAAAAACAGAACTCCAAAAACTCAAAAAGAATTGGAAAATCTATTGTTTAAAGGTGTTGAAGAACTAATGGAAAAAGATGTTAAGGGTATAGGAGTTGCAAGTGCTGGACCTCTTGAAAAAGGAATAATAAAAAATCCTCCTAATTTACCTTTGAGAAATTATAATATAAAAGCTGCTCTTGAAAAAAGATTTAAGAAAAGAGTTGAAGTGTGTAACGATGCTCATTCTGTTGCATTTGCTGAATTGAAGTTGGGTGTTAAGAAAAAGAATTTTATTGTTCTTACAATAGGCACAGGAGTTGGGGGAGGAATAATAATTGATGGAAAATTGTATGAAGGGAGAGGATATGGAGGAGAAATGGGGCATATTATTTTAGACGATGGTAAATCCTTTGAAAAACTAGTTGGATGGAAATATACTAAAGAATTGTCTAAAAAAGCATTTGGGAAAGAATTAATAGTAAGCGATTTAATTAAATTGAATAATCCTAAATCAAAAGCAATTTTAAATCAGATAACAAAGTATCTTGGACAGGGTATTGGAAGTTTAATTAATGTTTTTGATCCTGAAGTTGTTGTCTTAGCAGGGGGAGTAAAAGAAACAGGACAGGTTTATTTGAATATGATTAAAAAAGAAGCAGAAAAGTATGTTATTTTGCCAAGAAAAACACCTATTCAATGGAGTAAACTTGATCATCCGGGTGTATTGGGTGCAAGTTTGTTGATAAATTAAAATAAATTAATGAATATGAAAGTAAAAAAATTCATGGCTCCTGTAAGAATTGATTTTGCTGGTGGAACTACTGACATTTCTCCCTTTAAAGATGAATATGGGGGATGTATTCTTAATGCTACAATAAATAGGTATGTTGTTGGAGAATTAAAAGCAGATGATAAAAAAACTCATTTAGAATATACTGGGAATATACCTACTTCTTCTGGATTAGGAACTTCGGGAGTAATGAATTTAATTTGGTTGAGTTTAATAACGCAACAAAAAGGTAAATTGGATTCAAATGCTAAAATTAAACTTGCTGAAACAGTTTATGGGATTGAACAGGCAATGGGACTAGTTGGAGGAAAGCAAGACCAGTATGCTGCAGCATTTGGCGGAATTAATTTTATGGAGTTTAAAAAAGATAAAGTTAAAGTTCATAGATTAAATTTAAGAAAAGAATTTATCAAAAAACTTGAAGATAAACTTGTTTTAATTTATACAGGCAAACCTCATTTTTCAGGCAATACTAATAAGGCTATGATGGATAATCTAAGAAAAGGAAAGAATAATGCAAATTTACTTAGAATAAAGAATATAGCAATTGAAATGAAGAATGCTTTATTGAAAGAGGATTTAGAAAGATTTGCTGAATTAATGAACGAAGAAACAAGAGAAAGAAAGAAATTACATGAGAGTATAGTTCCTGAAAGCACTCAAAAGATAATTTCCTTAGCTATGAAAAATGGGGCAATTGCAGCTAAAGTGTGCGGTTCTGGCGGAGGAGGGAGTATTTTATTTTTTGGAGATAAGAAAAAATTAAAACAGAAGTTTAAAGATAAAGTTATTGATTTTAAATTTGATTTTGAAGGATTAAGAGCTATTTAATAGATTTATACAATAGGTAAACGCTTTTTTATTTCTTCAAGCATTAATCTTGAAATTAAGTATTCAATTGTTGATTCTGCTCCTTGATTAAGGTTTATTGAACTCTTAGAGAGTCCATCATGGCATCCCCCTGTAACATCGTTGTAAATCATTTGTTTAAGATGGTTTTTGCCTAAGAACCAATTGAATGCTAAAACAGCATTATGGTAATAGCTTTTTTTTCTTGTTATAGCATATGCTGTCAAATAAGTTTGAACCATTGAAGAAGCGTCTATTGGTTGTTGGTCAAAGAAGCTCCTTACCCCATTTCTATTATACCATCCGTTTTGTCCTATTGGAGACAATTCATCTTTAAAGAAAACCAAATTTGTTAAGAATTTTAAACTTTTTTCTGCTATTTCAAGATATTCTGGATTTTTTGTTAAGTTATAAGCTAAGAAAAGAGCTTCCGGCATCTTGGAATTTGAATAAGTTAAGTAACTTTCAAACCAATTCCATTCTTCTGTTGCTTCTTTTTTATAAGATTCTATAAGAGAATCAACTAGCTCTTTTATTTTATCTAATATTTTTTCGTCATTGTATTTTTTGTAATAGTGATATAATCCAATTATTGTAAATGCCTTTGTTCTTGGAGAACTACCTGTTTCTATTAATTGATAGGATTTGTCAAATATTTTTTTTGCTTGGCTTATTAGTTCGGGACTTGAACTATTATTTGTTAAATGACCTAATGCCCATAATGCTCTTCCAATCGCATCTGAACTTGTTTCAACTAGATTTTTATTTTCGTATTCAATGTCATTGAATCTTCCTTCTTCATTTTGAACTCTTTCTAAGAAGTTTAAGTATGTCTTTGAAAGTTCTTTTGATATTTCAGAGTTATATAATCTGTCGTGAATTGTTGAGACAATTAAAGCTCTTGCATTGTCATCTACAGTATAACCTGATGATGGGTCTGGTACAGAAAGTTTTGAAAATTGAATACATCCTATATTATCTGTAAGATTCTTTAGATGGTTGAGTTTTATCTTAGGATATTTTTCAGTTGTCTCTTCTCTTAATTTGACGACTTTATTAAATAAATGTAAATAACCTGAGGCAACATTTGACCAAATCATAGACCTTGCATAAGCATAGGCGCTTTGTTCTATATTTCTCTTTAATTCTGGATTTGAAAGTATTTTATCTACACAATCCGCATAAGATTTTGGGCTTTGAAGTTTTGCAATCATTCCTCTCCCATTATTTAAAACTTCTTGAGCATAAAGATTAGGAGTAGAAACAACAGCTTTACCACATCCCATAGCATAAGAAAGAGTTCCTGAAACTATTTGATTTCTTTCAAGATTAGTCATTATGTAGACATCTGTTGCAAGAAGATATTCTATTATTTCACTTAAATCAAGATATTTGTTGTAAAATTTTACATTATTTTGTAAGTCCAACTTTTTAACAAGATTTGTTAAATAATTTCTATATTCTTCTCCCTCTCTTTTTCTCACTACTGGATGTGTTTCTCCTATTACTATGTATAATAGATTTGGATATTTTTTAACTAGATATGGAAGAGCTTTAATCATATATTCAATTCCTTTTCCACGACTTAATAATCCGAAAGTTGAAAGAACTATTTTGTTTTCAAGTCTCAATTTCTTTTTATAAGGCCCAGTATCTTTTAATGGAGTGTCTGGGATACCATGACGGATTACATGGATTTTGTTTTTAGGAACTCCATAGTCATCATGTAAAATATCTATAGCACTTTCTGCCATGACAATTGTTGCAGCACATTTATCACAGATGAACTTAACAACATTTTTTCTTAGGTTGTCTGGTTGTGGAAGAACACTATGAAATGTTACAACAACTGGTTTTTCTATTGTTTCTAAGAATGGAATAATATAGCTTCCATATTCTCCTCCGAAAATTCCAAATTCATGTTGAATACAAACAATTTTTATTTTGTCTGAACGGTTTATTCTTTTTGCCATGTTTATATAATCTTCAAGATAGTCCTTGTCCATTTCGAAAATTACATGGCTGTCATAGTTGTAGATACTTGACTCATCGTTTAAAGCTATAACTCTTGATTTAACTTTTGGATTGAACCTCTTATTCATTGCATTTACTAGGTCTTGAGTGAATGTCGCAATACCACACTCTTTCGGCGGGAAATTACTTAAAAAACATATTTTTGAGTCCTTAAATACCTGCATCTCTTTTTCATCCATTTTAACGAATCCGTTTTGCGATACTATAACTAAAACTTTGGACTTTATAAAATCAACGCTTTTTGGTTGATTTTTTATTTGTCTTTTAATTGAGGTAAGATTGAGATTGAATAGTTCTGTTATTTTATCGACGGGAATTATATTTTTTTAAAAATCTCCAGAATCTTGAGAATTAATATTGCGAGTGAACTTCCAATCATATCAATTATAATATCTTTGATGCTCGCAAATCTTCCAATCACAAACAGCTGATGAAATTCATCTGAGATTGCATAGATTAATGAAATTAAAAAGATAATCACAATTGTTTTTTTGTTTAGATTCTTTGTTTTTATTGAAAGAGTTAAAAAGAAAGTGAATGCAAAGAATATTGCTAAATGATAGAGTGTTGCTAGATTTAGGCCTGATTGCTCTCCAAGAGGCGTTTCTATACTTGAAAATAAAAATATTTCTAAAGCAATTATCAGAGTCATTGAAATATAAAAAATTCTCGTTTTTGAAAACAAATTTGACATTTTGAAAAGAACTTGTTTTTGTTTTTATACACTTTGATAATTTAAAAGATATGTTTAGATTATTTTTAGAAAATGGCTCTGGGGAGATTCTAACTCCCGACCTCGGCCTCACCCAATCAAACAAGTCCTATACAGATTTGTCGGACTAATTTAATTCATGAGAGCCGCGCTCTAAACAACTGAGCTACAGAGCCATCAAAACACTGAGCTACAGAGCAATATACTTTATTATAAATAGGTGCTTTTAAATGTTTAACCTTTAGAAAAACAGGGATTTATATTTTATTGCATTTCAAGTTTGGCCTTTTCTTCTTGTTTTTTCAGCCTAGAGATGAGTCCTGCAAGCCTGTTTCTTATTCTTTTACTAGGCATTTCTTTTCCTAATATTCTTTTGTTTTTTTCAAAATCTTTGCTAAATTCTAAATCTTCTTTTATTAAGATGTTAGCAGTTTTTCTTACTGTTTTTGACTTTATTTTTCCCATGTTAATTTGTGCAGAAATTTGTTTTTAAAGGTTTTGATTAAGAAATTTTTGGATTTTTTCATTTATTTTTCTATTTTTTCTATCTTGTCTAGGTTTTGAGCTGCTTCAATTAAATTTGAGAGTTTTTTGGTTGGTTCTCCCATACTCAAAATTACATATTTAAGGTTTAATTGAGAGGCTTTTTTGTTTGCATTAATTATGTCTGTCTCTGCTACCCTCTTTTTATTGTGGGCTACAAGGAGTTTTTCTTCACCATCTGCTTTTATTCTTAAATGGATTTCATTTTTATTGAAACTTTCCACATTTAGTATTTCAATTGTTTCTTTTGAAAGGAATTCTTTTATTTTATCAAAGAATTTATCGTCTTGTTTTTGTACTGCTTTCTTTTTTGAAGATTTTTGGGGTTTTGATTTCTCTTTTGTTTTTTGCTTTTCTTCTTTTGAGGTTTTCTCTTTTTTCTTTTCCTTTGCTGTATCCTTTTTCTCCTCTTTTTCTTCAGATATTTTTTGTTTTTCTTCTATTTCTTCTTCAACTTTATCTTCAATTTCTTTTTGTTCTTCTTTTTCTACTTCCTTTTTCTTTTCAAGTTCTTCTTTTTCTTTTCTTATTTTTTCTATGTCTTCTATGTTTATGTCTTTTACTATTTTTTCACCAAGTTCCCTTTCTTTTTGATTATATACTCTTGGTTTAGCTTCAACATATTGGTGTTGTTCTATTGGTTTAATATCATATTTAAATTCAGATTCTTTTACTGTTAAATATCTCCAAAGGGTTTCATTGTTTCTTCTGAAGGTGAAAGCAAAATCCTTTATTTCTCTTAGTGCAACTCTTATTGCAGGTGGTTGTTCAGAATCTCTTAAAAATTTCTTTTCTTGTAAAAGCAGGAAAGCTTCTTTTTCTTTACTTTTAAGATAGTTTGAAAATTTCTCTAATTGAGGTTCTTGTCCCACAATGTAATAAATAGGAGAGTTTCCTACACGCATATGGCTCATTTTTACAAGTTTATCTGATGAAAGTTCTGATAAAAATGCAGATACAAATAGCATACTTATTCCTATTTCCTGAGAAATATATACGGGAAGTGTTGGACCTTTCATTCTCAAGATTGAAAGGATTCTCTCTTTTATTTTTGAAACATCTTGGGTTGGCATAACTTATGGAGAATACTGCATATTATAAAGATTTTTATGATAATTATGTCTTAATCCAACTTATTTCATAATAAGACACATCAGATTCCTCATCAATTATTGCAATTAAGAGGTTCTTTTTTGTAGAGTGTGCAACTCTATTTTTTGCTGAAAATTCATGCCAAGAGAATTTTTTGGATTCATGTTCACAGAAAACAATCCATTTAGCATGTTCTTCATCTGGGGTTTTACCTTTTTCATATACTCTAAAATCTGAACCGAATTTAAGAGCAGTTTTAACAACATACCCTTTATTACGCAGGTCTTTGAACACAGGATATTTTAATTGAATTCTATTATCTATTTTTTTGAATATTCTGAAAAGCTCTTCAAAACTTATTGATTTCTTGTTCTTTTTTATTTCTATCTTGTTTTTTTCAACTAGATATAATGTTTCTGGTAGGGAGTAATTTACTTTTTGTCCTGTTGGTTGTCCAAAATTAGATTTTTTGTAAAGAGTAAATGCTTCTGCTTCGTTTGTTGAAACTATTTCACCTACTAGGTAAGCAGTTATTTTTTTCATAATTGGTTTATGTTAGGAGAATATTTAAAAGTTCCTGAATAGTAGGTAATTTATGCAAGAAACTAGTGGAATTAACTTTCAGAAGATTGAAGAAAAATGGCAGAAAAAGTGGCAGGAAAAGAAGATATTTGAAGCTAATATAGATGATAAAAAAAAGAAATTTTATGTTCTTGAGATGTTTCCTTATCCTTCTGGGTCTGGATTGCATGTAGGACATGCATTTAATTATATTATTGGAGATATTTTTGCAAGATTTAAGCTAATGCAAGGTTTTAATGTTCTTCATCCAATAGGATATGATGCTCTTGGACTTCCTGCTGAGAATGCTGCAATAAAAGACAAAATTCATCCAGAAGAGTATACTAACGCTTCTATAAAAAATTTTATGAATCAACAGAAAAAACTCGGTTTAACTTATGATTGGACAAGAGTTATTAATACTGCAAATCCAGAGTACTACAAGTGGGATCAATGGATTTTTCTTAAAATGTTTGAAAAAGGATTAGTGTATGAAAAAGAGGCCCCTATTAATTGGTGTCCAGAATGTGATACAATTATTTCTAATGAACAAGCTCAAGGAGGAGAATGCGAAAGATGTGGTTCAAAAATAGAAATAAGAAATATGAAACAATGGTTTTTGAAAATTACAGATTATGCAGATAGATTATTAGAAGGACATAAAAAATTAAACTGGCCTGAGAGGACAATTGCAATGCAGAAAAATTGGATTGGAAAATCTTATGGGACTGAAATTGATTTTGAAATTAATGGGAAAAAGTGGCCTGTATTTACTACTCGTCCAGATACTCTTTTTGGAGTTACATTTATGGTTGTTTCTGCGAACCATTCAAAACTTAATGAGCTTATTTCTGAAAAACAAAAGAAAGATGTTGAAAAGTTCCTTAAAAAATTAAAATCAGTTTCTGAAAAAGATTTAACTGATATGGAAAAAGAAGGTGTATTTACAGGAAGTTATGCTATAAATCCTATTACCAAAGACAAGGTTCCAGTTTATGCAGGTAATTTTGTGGTTGCAGATTATGGTTCTGGAATGGTTATGGCTGTTCCTGCACATGACCAAAGAGATTTTGAATTTGCAAAAAAATATAAGATTAAAATAAAACAAGTAATTGAAGGAAAGATTACAAAAGAAAGAGCTTATACTGAATCTGGGAAGTTAATTAATTCAGGAAATTTTAATGGCTTTTCTAATGAAGAAGCAAAGACAAAAATAACAGATTATTTGATAACTAAAAATCTTGCAAGAAGAGTGACTAATTTTAAGCTTAGAGATTGGAGTGTTGCTAGGCAGAGATATTGGGGAACTCCTATTCCATTGTTACATTGTAAAAAGTGTGGAGTTGTTCCAGTAGATGAGAAAGATTTGCCTGTTGTTCTTCCTAAAAAAGTTAAATTTGGAAAAGGAAATCCTTTAACAACAAATGAAGAATGGTTGAATGTAAAATGTCCTAGATGCAGAGGTAATGCAAGAAGAGAAGCAAATACTTTAGATACATTTGTGAATTCTTCTTGGTATTTTTTAAGATATTGTGACCCTAATAATAAAAAAGAGATTTTCAATAAAGATGATGTTAACTTTTGGATGCCTGTTGATTTGTATATTGGTGGTGCAGAACATGCATGTATGCATTTAATTTATTGCAGATTTTATACAATGTTCCTTCATGATATTGGATTAATTAAATTTGAAGAACCTGTTCCTAGATTGTTTAATCAGGGTATGATTAATGATGAGTATGGTGAAAAGATGTCAAAATCAAAAGGGAATTCAGTAGAACCATTAAAAGTAATGGAGGAATATGGTGTTGATACTACAAGATTTTTTATGATGTCTGAGGCTTCTCCAGATAAAGGATTTAATTGGAGTGATAAGGGAATTCAAGGGAGTTTAAGATTTGTTAATAAAATATTTGATACTTTTGAAAAATTGAAATTTGGAAAAGACTCTCAAGATTTTTTAATTAAATTAAACAGTGCTATTAAAAATATTAGTATACAAATAGAAGCACTTGATTATAGAAAATCTACAATAGAATTAAGGCAATTATTTGATTTAATTGCAAATCAAAAAGAAATTTCAAAAGAGTCTTTTGGTAAATCACTTAAGCTTCTTTCTCCTTTTTGTCCACATATTACAGAAGAGTTATGGGAGAAGCTGGGACATAAGAATTTTATTTCTGTTTCAGAATGGCCAAAGTTTGATGAAGCAGTTTTCAAATTTAAAACAAAAGAAGTTGATTTGAATGAAAAATATATTAAATATATTAAAGAATTAATTGAAAAATTTGAGTTAAATGGAACTTCTGTTAAGAAAGTTTTTGTTTATGTTGTTCCATTTGAGATTGAAAAACTAAATAAATCCAAGTTGATTAAAGGTATTGGAAAAGAATTGGACATATTTTCTGTTAGGGATGAGAAGAAATATGACCCAGAAAATAAGTCCAAAAAGGCAATTCCAGGAATTCCAGGGATTTATTTTGAGTGAAATTAAAATAATCAGGTTTTTATATGCACTTTTTCTATTTATATTATGGGTGAATCTAAATCTAAAAAACGTTTTTTCTCTTTTAATTATAAATCTATTTTTGAAAAAAAATACTGGGTCTGGACTGTTTTTGTATTTAGCTTGTTTATCTTTTTCTCTGGAGGTTTTGGGATTATTGCACTAATTGCTAATGATTCCCATAATCCAAATTCAAACAAGGGTTATTGCGGAGATGATACAGTTATTAATGGTTGTTCAGAAGTTAAGCCTTATTTTTGTTTATCAGAAAAATTAATTGAACTCCCATTCCTTTGTGGATGTCCAGATTCATTTAGTTCTTTTAATGGGACTTGTGTATCTAAATACCATACTAATCCCAAGACAATTCGCTTAAAGTATTTTCTTAATGGAAAAGAGGATTTTATTGATTTTGTAGCATATGAAGGTTTTGCTAATTATGTCTCAAAAATACCTCGCTCTATTAAGTATACTAATGGATACGAGTTTTCAAGGGTGGATTTTAAACTTAAAGCTATTAATGACGAAGAACAAAGGAAGTTTCTTTTACCTTTAGTAATTCAAATACAAAATATAACTGACAATAAAGATGATCAAGCAAAGATTGCAATAAGTCTTGTTCAAAATATTCCTTTTGGAACTTCTAATAAAACTACTAACTTTTTTGGAGAAGTAATTAATCATAGTAGATATCCATATGAAGTTCTTTATGATTTTCAGGGAGTATGTGGTGAAAAATCAGATTTGCTTTCTTTTTTGCTTAGGGAATTAGGGTATGGGGTTTCTTTCTTTTATTATCATTTGGAAAATCATGAAGCAATAGGGATAAAATGCCCTATTGAAGAGAGCTTAATGGAAACAGGATATTGTTTTGTAGAAACAACTTCCCCTTCTTTAATTACTGACAGTCAAATTTCTTATATTGGAGTAGGAAAATTATATTCAACTCCTGAAATACATATTATTTCAGATGGATTATCTTTAGGAAGAAATCTTAAAGAATATAAAGATGCAGATAAATTAGTAAAAATTAGAAATTCAATAGATAAAAGTGGATTGTTGGGACCTTTTAATAGAAAGGTTTTCAATAATTTAAAATCAAAATATGGATTAACTGAAATGTATTACAGATAATAATTATTGTTCTAGTATTGCTTTAATTCTTCTAACCCCAGAACTACTTGATTCTTCTTTTATTATTTTGAATTTTCCTAATTCGCAAGTATTTTTTACATGTGGTCCTGTACATATTTCTTTAGAACATCCTGCAATGGTATAGACCGAAACAATTTCTCCATATTTGTGTTCAAATACTCCACTTATTCCTTTGTTTTTTGCTTCTTCTAAAGACATTTCTTCTCTTATTACTTCACATCCTTTTTTTATATTTTTGTTTACTTCATCTTCTATTAATTTCAATTCTTCATTTGTTAGCTTTCTTGGAAAATTAAAATCAAATCTTAATCTTTCTGGAGTGATGTTTGAACCTTTTTGATAGATTGAGTCATCTTTAAAGATTTTTTTTATAGCAGCTAATAGTAGATGTGATGCAGTGTGTAACTTTGTAGTTTCTTGGGAATGGTCTGCTAAACCTGATTTAAACTTTCCTTCTGCAGCTGTTCTTGAAAGTTCCCTATGTATCTCACATTCATTTTCAAATTCTTCTCTTGAGAATTTTATTTTTCTAGATTTGCATTCTTCTTCAATCATCTCAACAGGAAAGCCATAAGATTGGTATAATAAAAATGATTCTTTACAAGATATTTCTTTTTTGTCTTTAGTTATTCTTTCGAATATGTTTATTGCTCTTTCTAAAGTGTGTCTAAATCTATTTTCTTCTTTTTCTAATTCTTCAATTATCTTGTTTCTATTTGTTTTTAATTCAGGATAATCTTGGTATATTTTTATAATTGAATCAACGAGTTTATGTGTGAAGTTTTCTTTTATGTTTATTGACTGTCCATAGCGTATAGCTCTTCTTATCAACCTTCTTAGAATGTATCCTTGTTCTGTGTTGCTTGGAACAATTCCATCATTTATTATAAAAACAGCTGCTTTTATGTGGTCAGCTATAATCCTCATTTCTTTTTTATAGTCCTCATATTTTTTCTTAGATAATTGTTCAATTTGTTTTATTATTGGAAGAAAGCATTCTGTGAGGTAGTTATCTTTTAAGTTGTTTAATATAGCAACTGTTCTTTCAACGCCCATGCCTGTATCAACATTTTTTTGTTTTGCTTGAATGTATTCTTGTTTTTCATTTTTAATATACTGCATAAATACATTGTTCCATATTTCAACTTTATTTACAAATATTTCACTATCAGGACCACATGGACCTGTTTTTCCTGCAGGTCCCCACCAATTGCTTTCTTTAGGCAAGAATTTTATTTTGTTTACTCCTAATGATTTCCATACTTTTTCAGATTCTGTGTCTTTTGGAGCATCTTTATCTCCCTTAAAGCAAGTTACAGATAATTTTTCTTTTGATATTTTAAGTTCTTTTGTAAGAAATTCTAGACTGTATTTTATTGATTCTTCTTTCCAATAGTCCCCTAAACTCCAGTTGCCCAACATCTCAAAAAAAGTGTGATGAACTTCATCTCCAACCTCTTCAATATCTGTTGTTCTTATACATCTTTGAACTCCTACAAGTCTTTTACCTAAAGGATGTTTCTCCCCTAATAAAAAAGGGACTAGAGGGTGCATTCCAGCAGAGATAAACAATGCTGTAGGATCATTTTCTGGAATAAGGCTGGAATTAGGTATTTTTTTATGATTTTTTGAAACAAAGAAATCAATATATTTTTTTATTAATTGTTCTCGGGATATCATCTTATTCAAAGAATTAGGTTATTTTTAAAATATTGCTTATCCAAGTTTTCTAAGCTTTTCCTGTATTTCAATTAATTGTCTTTCTAAATCGTCATCTTCATGAATTTCCTTTATCTCTATCTTTGATTGTTTTTCTTCTTTAATCTCCTTTTTTTTAGCTTCTTCTTTTTTCTTTAATATATTTGGTAATTTAACTTTTGGGAGCGTTTGATTTAATTTAGTTATGTTTGAGTTTAATTCTTTTAATTTATTTTGTATTTTTATTCTATTGTTTAATTCTTCTCCTCTTAGTAATTTATATCTTTTTATTCTTTTTATTATTCTTAAGAAATCTCTTTCAGAAGAGAGTATATCTCTTTTTGATTGCAGTGCTTCGTCGTAATCAACCTTTATATGTACAATAGATTGTTCTTTCATTCTACTCTCGAGAAAATTTCTTGGTTGACTTTTTCTATTTTATTTTTTACTGTTTGTATCTCAGCCTCCCAAGAAGTAAGCTCCTCTTCCTCTTTTGCCTTTATTTCTTTTGTATTCTTGATGAGCTTTTCTATATCCGATATTTGCGATCGAATATCTTGGAATATCTTCATACTTTCTTCAAATTTATCAATTCTTATGAAAACAGGTTCAGCTTTTCTAGTCATGTAATTTCTTACAGCGTATTCTTTAACTGGTTCTTCTTTTACTTTTGTTTCAGCAGTAATATTTGGTATTGCAGGGATGCTTCTTTCATACATTGCTTCCTCTGCTGAAAAAGTTTCATCTTCATCATATTCTTTGCTGAATTTCTTTTCTGGCTTTGATGCACTTACACTTTGCTCATATTCATCATATTCTTTACTGAATGATTTTTTGATTGGAGGTTTTTGCATCGTCCCTCTATGTTGTTCAAGGAAGTCCTCTGCTTCGAAAACCTCTTCATCCTCTTTTCTCCCAGTTACCGCATCTTTAATAGTATTTTGTGAAAATTTATTTCCTATAGAATTATTTGGGAATGTTGGGAGTTGAGGCAATTTCTCTTCTTCTTTTTGATAAGTATTTTCAGGAGGAAACTCTGGAAGCTTTGGAAGTTCCGGCAGTTCAGGAACCGACTGAACAGGTCTTTTTATCTCCCCTTTTTTATCTTTTTTTCCGAATAAACCCATTTTTGTCTTGTTTGATATATCTCTTTTTAATACATATAATATACAATATAGGTTTAAAAACTTTTATCTTTTTTATTTTTTTAATAAAACGAAAAATATATAATCAAACTATTTTTATTATTTTGATGTTAAAGAATTTTTTAAATGAGGTAATTTCTATTGTCGTTGGTAAACCATCTGATTCAATTGTAAGATTATTGGAAGGGGATAAATATGTGAATGAGTTTATAATTGCAAAAAAGCTAGATTTAACTATAAATCAAACTAGAAATATTTTATATAAGATTTCTGATTATGGGCTTGTTTCTTCAATAAGGAAAAAAGATAAGAAAAAAGGATGGTATACTTATTTTTGGAAAATTGAAGTGCTTAAATCTCTTGAATTTTTAAAAGAACTCACAATAAAAAATATTACTCAGTTAAGAAACCAGATAAAGAGCAGAGAAACTAAAGGATTTTATGTTTGCGAGAGGTGCAATATAGAATTTAATGAGGAAAATGCTATGTTGCATGATTTTACTTGTAATGAATGTGGTGAAGTTTTTACTGTAAAAGATAATGAAAAGGTTATTAGGGAGTTTAAAAAGAATGAGGATAAATTGGTAAATAAGCTTAAGTTAATTGAGGAGGAGATTACAACTGAAAAAGCTAGGTTGGATAAAATTAAAATGAAAGAACTAAAAAAGATTGAAGCTGAAAAACTTAAACAAAGGGAAGAGAAAAGAAGAATTCAGAAAGAAGCTAGAGAGAAACTTAAAAAAGAATCCTCAAAGAAAAAGCCCTCAGAGAAAAAATCTTCAAAGAAAAAATCTTCTACTCTATCTAAACCTAAAAAAAATATTAAAAAACCTTCAAAAACAAAAGATAAAAAAAAATCTAAGAAAAAGTAAATTAGATTCCTCTTAAAATGACCTACGTCTATAGAATTAATCCAAAGAAAAAGAAAAATTTTTTTGATTCTTTTAGTTTGAACACCCTGTTGATAATTGTGAATGTTGTTTTATTTATTATTTTTAGTGTTTTAATAAAGTTAAATTTTCTTTCTGTTGATGATATTGCTATAATGCCTTCAAATATTTTGGATGGCAAGTATTTGTGGACATTTTTAACAAGCATGTTTATGCACGCAGGATTTTTCCATTTGTTGGTTAATATGCTTTCATTATTCTTTGTAGGTTCTCTTATAGAAAAGATAATTGGCAGAAGAAGATATTTTTGGTTTTATATTTTCTCAGGAATATTTGCAGGAGCATTTTTTATCTTAGTTAGCTTTTTGTTTAAAGTAGATTTATATTCTTATGCTGTAGGGGCTTCTGGAGCATTATTTGGTTTGATTGGTCTGTTGATGCTGTTAACTCCTAATCTTCCTGTTTACATAATGTTTATTCCTATTCCTGTAAAAATGAAATATGCTGCTCCAGGTATGCTTATATTACTATGGGTTATTTCTCTAGCAGGAAATGTTTCTATAGGGAATACAGCTCACTTAGGAGGATTGATTGCAGGATTAATTTATGGGCTATTTTTAAAATCAAAATATAGAAATAAAACAGCTTATATAAGAAGGTATTTTAGTTAGTTTTATATAGAATTATTGTTTGTTTTTTTTATGAAAAAAAGGAAGGTAAATAAAAAAATTAAACGTAATTTTTTCTCTGAAAATTATAAAAAATGTTGGGATTATCTTGTTGAATCTAGAAAATTTATTTGGGCCATTGTTATAATATTTTTTTCTTTTGTTGCAATTGGTTTTATATTTCAGCCAGAAAACATTTCCCAATTAATCATGGATATGGTAAATGAACTCTTAAATAAGACAGAGGATATGTCTTATCCTGAATTAACCTCATTTATCTTTTTTAATAATTTTAAAGTTGGTTTTATGGGGGTGCTCTATGGTTTTTTATTTGGTATACCCTCAGTTTTATTCTCTTTGGTTAATGGATATGTTGTTGGTTTTGTTGCTTTTTTTGCAGTTTCTTCTTCAGGAGTAAGTTCTCTTTTAAGTTTAGTTCCACACGGTATTTTTGAATTACCTGCTATATTTATCTCATTTGGATTGGGATTTAAGTTTGGAACTTTTTGGTTTTATAAAGATAAGATGAAAAATTTTAGTTTATTCTTTGTTGAATCTTTAAGAGTATTTATTTTTGTAGTAGTTCCTCTTTTAATAATTGCAGCAATAATTGAAGGAACCTTTATTCATTTTTTAGGCTGAATATTTTTATCCCTTTATTTCGCTTATTCCAAGAATTATAAGAACTAAACCTGTTATTGCGACTATCCAAGTTAATCCGCCTTTTAGAACTGTCCAAGCTGCATATCCCCAAGATTGCATAGGCATACCTGGAAACACTAAAGCTACAACTCCTACTAGAAGAATAACTCCCAAGATTAATTCTAACCATTTATTCATTGTATTTTAGCTATGGAGTTTTTCTTTAAAAAGATTTTGATAGTCAAAGATAGATTTTTAAGTTAATTTAATTATTGTATTTAATGAAAAAATCCATTAAATCCCAAGAATCAGATGCAGCTAAAAACATACTTAAAAAATCAGATAAAATTGAAGGTAAGATTATAGAAGGTTATGATTTTAATAAAGGAGTTGATTACAACAAAATAATTGATAGTTTTTCTAATACTGGTTTTCAGGCTTCAAATTTAGGAGAGGCCATAGATATAGTTAATGAGATGATTAAGATTAAATCTAAAATTTATTTGGGATATACTTCAAATATAGTTAGTTCTGGTTTGAGAGAAGTAATAAGATATTTAGTTGAGCATAAAAAAGTAGATGTTTGTGTTACAAGTGGAGGGGGTTTTGAAGAGGATATAATAAAATGTCTTGGAGAAACTGTTTTAGGAGATTTTAGATTGCCAGGTAAAGAACTTAGAGAGAAAGCAATAAACAGGATAGGAAATTTACTTGTACCTAATAATAATTATATAAAATTTGAGGAGTTTTCAATGCCAATTCTTGAAGAAATGTATCAAGAGCAAAAGAAAACAGGAAAGGTTTACACTCCTTATGAAATAATTTGGAAATTTGGAGAAAAAATAAACAATAAAAAAAGTATTTGTTATTGGGCTTGGAAAAATAAGATTCCTATTTATTGTCCAGCAATCTTAGATGGAAGTTTTGGAGATATGGTTTATTTCTTTAAGTATAAACATGAAGATTTTAAAGTTGATATTGCAGAAGAGACAAGGCAACTAAATGAATCTACTACGGGTATTGAAAAATCTGGAGTGTTGATTGTGGGAGCAGGTATTGTTAAACATGCTATTCTTAATGCTCATTTGTATAGAAATGGTGCAGATTATGCTGTTTATATAAACAATGCACAGGAATTTGATGGAAGTGATGCTGGAGCTCTTCCTGAAGAAGCTGTTTCTTGGGGTAAATTAACGCCTGAATGTAAAAGAGTTAAGGTTTATGGAGACGCAACAATTTTGTTGCCTTTACTTGTTGCAAAAACATTTGCTAAAAATAATTGAGTTTCTAATTTAGTAAAGTTATGAAAAATTAATTGTTGTAATTGCTATAATGTTATACAATAAAATATTTAAGAGAAGTCAAATTTTTATTGTATATGAAGGTTGCAATAGGAACTGAAAATAAAGCTAAGATAAAGGCAGTAGAGAGTATTATAAAGGAAGTTTGGAAGGATGTTGAGTTTTCATATCATAAAACAAATTCACTTGTTAAAGATCAGCCACTTAGTGATGAAGAGGCAATTAAAGGAGCAATTAATAGAGCAAAGGAAGCTATTAACAAAGGAGATGCAGATTATGGTATTGGGCTTGAAGGGACTGTAAACACAAATAATTATGGGATGTTTCTTCATGGATGGGTTACTATTGTGGATAAATATGGGAATATTGGTTTTGGACAGAGTGCAAGCGTGCATATACCAAAGACAATAGAACAAAGAATAAAAAAAGGAGAGGAATTAGGTCCAATAATACAGGAATTAATGAATGATGAAAAAAATTCTATAAGACATAATGAAGGAACTAATGGAATTTTGACAGGTGGGTTATATACTAGAGTTAAAGAGTTTGAAGATGCTACAAGATGTGCTCTTTCAAGATTTGTAGCCCCTGAATGGTATAGTTAATATGTTTTGTTTAATTTTATATAAAAGCTTATATATACGTTTTTTATCCATTTTTTATGGAGGAGAATAAAGAGATAGGTGATTTGTTTATCCCGCAGGGTGAACAGGAAAAAACAGTTGTTGAAAAAGATTTTATGGATGTTCTTAAGATGGTTGCACCAGGAACATCTATAAGAGTAGCAATGGATGATTTGCTTAATGCAGGTATGGGAGCATTAATTGTTATAGATAATGGAAATATTTCTTCTGCTTATCAAAAAGGGTTTGGCATTCATTCTAAATTCACACCTCAAAAATTAGTTGAATTAGCTAAGATGGATGGAGCAATAATTCTTTCAAAAAACGTAAAGAAAATACTCTATGCAAATTCTTTTCTTTCACCAAATTCAGAAATAACTACAAGAGAAACAGGAACAAGGCATAAATCTGCAGAGAGAACAGCTAAACAAACAGGAGCAATAGTTATTGCAATATCTGAGAGAAAGAAAAAAATTACGATTTATCAAGGAGATAAAAGACATGAACTTAGAGATAGTTCTGAAATACTAAGGAGAGCTGCTGAGACTCTTCAAATACTGGAAAAACAAAGAGAGAGTTTCAATGAAGCCATAACTAATCTTAATTTAATGGAACTTCAAAGGATTGTTACAGTTAAAGATGTTTGTGTAGTTATACAAAGATTTGAGATAATAAAAAGAATTTCTGATATTGTTAAAAAATATCTTATTGAGCTTGGAAGAGAAGGGGCAATAGTTAGTATGAGTTTGAAAGATTTAACTAAAGGATTAGATAAGGAAGAAGAATTACTCCTTAAGGATTATTTTGGTACTAATTATTCTTATGCTGAGAAAGTTTTGGAGAAAATGGATTTTGATTTTCTTCTTGAACCCTTTAATATTTCAAGAATGTTGTTTGAAGAATTACACGATAAACAAATTTCTCCTAAAGGGTTGAGAATATTAAGTAAGACAAATATTCTTGAAAGATATATGCATTCTTTGATTGCACATTTCCAATTTTTAGACAAGATTCTTTTAGCAAGCGATGAAGAGTTGCTTAAAATTTTTCAGAATGAAGGAATGCTAGCATTTTTTAAGGAAGAAATATATAGTTTAAGAGAGAAACTTGTTATAGGGAAGTCAATATAAAGATGTTAACAAAAGAACAAATGCAGGAAATTAGGGAGCATTTAAATAATTCACAAAATCCAGTTTTCTTTTTTGATAATGATCAAGATGGTTTATGTAGTTTTTTACTTTTACAGAAATATTTGGGAAGAGGTAAAGGGTTTCCAATAAAAACTTCTCCCGCTTTAACTAAAGATTATCTTAGAAAAGTTGATGAATTTAATTCAGATTATGTTTTTGTTTTAGATAAACCAGAAATATCTGAGGATTTTGTGACAGAAATAGAAAAAAAGAATATACCTATTGTTTGGATAGACCACCATGATATTTCTCCTGAAAAAATACCTAAATATGTTAATTATTACAATCCTTTGTTTAATAAAGACAAAAAAAGTGAACCTGTTACATATATTTGTTATAATATTACTAAGAGAAAAGAAGATATGTGGATTGCTATTGCTGGGTGTATTTCAGATAATTTAGTTCCTGATTTCTATTCAGAATTTATGAAGGATTTTCCTGAATTGGCTAAAGAAGATGATGATGCCTTCAATATATTTTATGGTTCTGAGATAGGTAAAATTGCAAGAATTATGGGGTTTGGATTAAAAGATAAAATAAGCAATGTTATTTTAATGATTAAATTTATTATTTCGTGTAAAGGTCCATACGATTTCTTAGAAGAAAACACTAAAAATAAATTTATTTTTAAAAGATTTTATGAGATTGATAAAAAATACAATAAGTTATTGGATAGGGCTAAAAAAGTTTCTAACTCAGGTAAACTTTTATTTTTCAAGTATGCTGGCGATACAAGTATTAGTTCAGATATTGCTAATGCTTTGAAATATGCTTATCCAGATAAATTTATTGTTGTTGTATATAATAAAGGGGCTAAAGCAAATGTTTCTGCAAGAGGTAAGGATGTTAAGAGAGTTATTCTGAAAGCAATAGAAGGTCTAGAGGGTGCAACAGGTGGGGGACACGATAATGCTGTTGGAGCTCAGATTAGAAAAGAAGATGTTCTAGAATTTGAAAAGAGAATTAAAAAATTGGTTAATTAAGTTATCTTTTATGTGTTTTTCCTGTTTTTAATTAATTTAAAATACGATAGATTTAAATATTATAAATATTATAAATAATAAAGGCAATATAGATAATATAAATAGTATAAATAATATTTATATTGTGATGCTTGTCTTGGGTAAAAAGAGGGATTTATGGTTAAAAAGACTTTAAGTGTAACTGTAGATGAAAAGGTTCTTGAAAAATGGAAAAAATATACTGATGAGGAGTGTATTAACTCTTCTCAGCTTATTGAAAAATTACTTAAAGAACACTTGAAGAAAAGGGGGGAGAAATGAAAAGAAAGCTTTTAATTGGATTAATTTCTTTGGTATTTATCCTTTTTTTAATTGGATTTGTTTCTACTTGGGTAGATAATGGAAATTCAAGTCAGAGTGTAGATGGATGTAATCAATTAAACACAACTGGAGCTACTTACATTCTAACACAAAATGTTTCATCTCAAGGAACTTGTTTCACAATAACTCAGCCAAACATTACATTGGACTGTAATGGCTATTGGATAAACTATTCTATAAATGGTTTGACAAATACTCACGGAGTTTATACAAATCAATCAAATACAACAATAAGAAATTGTAATATTGTT
>MWBV01000008.1 GCA_002069705.1 Candidatus Diapherotrites archaeon ADurb.Bin253
AATATTCCAGATATCATGAATACCCACAACAAGGAAAATATTATTCTATTCTTTTTCTTACCTATTCCCTTAGAAAATTCAATACCCACAAATATAACACCTAAAAAGAATATCCAAAATAATGCAGCACCTATCTGTCTTATAATATCAACTGTATATGGAAGTGCATTTTCTGCTACAGTTGAACCTGTTCTTCCTCCTCCAAATGGCCTAAGAACAGAGGATACAATACCAGATAAAGAAAAACCAAGATTTAAATTAAATATTAAAGCAATAATAATTGAAATAAATAATGTTAATATTAAGCTAACCCATATTCTTTTTTTACCTAATTTTTCTATCTTTTTATGTTTTATATTTATTAAGATGTAGTCAGTTAAAATAAATACAAATACCAAAGGAATAATTAAACCCCTCATATTAAAGATAAAACCTTTTATTGCAGTAATAGGATAAGAAAATATAAAACCAAGTGAAATAAATGCAATTATCCAAAATCCATAAAACAAAAGGTATTCTCTAAGATTGTTCTTTCCTTCTTCACTGTTCATTTTATTAGTTACCCATAATAAAAAGACTGTAAGAGGAATTATGAGCAATACAAATGAAGCAATACCACTCCAAGCAGCTATACTAAATATTGTAAAGAAACCAGTAATAATACCAAGGATTATTGCCATTTTCCAAGAATTCTTTTTTTCTATTTTTTCCATAGAAATTGAAAATACAAGTAGTGCTAAGAAAAAAGCAAACATTCCAAGAGGTTCATGGTCTGAAACTCCTGCCATTGTTCTAAATAAATACGAAGGAATTATTGCAAGGAAAAAACTAGATAATAGAGCAACCATTCTTGATTTTGTGAGATGAAGTATCAAAAAGAAGAATACCAACATGCCTAACACAAAAAATATTACAGGATAAATAACATCAACGTACCTGATAGTTATATCTGCTGATAAAGGTTTAATAACTTTATATAAAAATACAATTGTATATGGAAGAAGTTCATTACTGAATGGAAGTTTAAGTAGAGGATATCTCATAGAATCATATTCAGAGTAGCTTCCATTTTCATGGAGTACCTCAGCTAATCTTAAAAAATAAAAAGCATCTAAATCAGCAGTTAAATATTCACCAGTTGTAACATCTTTTAACTTGTCTATATTATTTGTTCTTATATTTGCAGTAAACGCTATAATTGTTATTAAAAGAAGTATTGTTATTATTGTTAAAATTTTTTTCCTTTCTAAGATTTTTATAGTATTATTAAACTTTTCTTTCAACCCACTAATCTTCATTAGAATTAAAGAAAAACGTCATTTAAAAACCTTATAGTTAAAATTTTATGAACAATACAAAACCAATTATAATTATAATTATTTGGAATAAATTTATAAGAGATACCACATCGTTCTCATAAACTTTTTTGCTTGGTTTTATTTTTTTTAATATGTATATAGCAAGATGTTCTAATCCATATATTTTTTCATAAGGCATTTCTAAACTTCCATCTTCATTAGGCTTACCAAAACTTTGTTTCTTCAATCCTCCTCTTAGTTTTAAAATAGTTTCTAAAAGGTAGGGAATAAAAAAGAATATTGCAATTTTTTCTACATTTCCAAGTATAGCAATACAAGCAAATGATGCCCCTATAGCATAAGTTAATGTATCTCCTGGGAAAACTTTTGCTGGGTTAGCATTAAAAATGTAAAATGCAAGTAGTGAAGCAACTAAACAGAGCGCAACAACAGTTAACCAAGAATTTCCTGTTAGGTAAGTAACTATTCCAATAGCAGACAACAAAATTATCCCTTGTCTTGCTTCTAATCCATTAAATCCTGCTAAGAAATTAAATGTAGTTGTTGCACCAACAACACCTAAGGGGATAATAACTAAAGGAAATAATATTCCAAAATCCATGCCGAGC
Source organism: Candidatus Diapherotrites archaeon ADurb.Bin253 (assembly GCA_002069705.1). Classification (GTDB taxonomy): domain Archaea; phylum Nanobdellota; class Nanobdellia; order Pacearchaeales; family GW2011-AR1; genus MWBV01. The sequence goes on from MWBV01000008.1 coordinate 1,928, forward strand.
ATTGTTGATTCTCCAGCATTAATAATCATTAAAGGTATTGCAGACAACATTACAAGTATTATTCTAGATCTTTTTGAAAGCCCCCCTTTTTTCCATCCAAATAAATCATCTATTAATCCCACACCTGCTACAAGCAAAATTGTACTAGTCATAGCAAATAATTGTATTGATATTCCATCTGAAGATTTAAAATAAAATGCTTGTATAGCAATATACATAAATATACCAATTATCGCCCCTATAACTACAATTATTCCTCCAGAACCAGCAACATTTTTCTCTCTTCTTGGCTTATTCATATCTTCCCACAATAATCCAATTTGTTTTGCTTTTTTTATCCAAAAAGGTAATGTTAAATATGTACAAAAAAAACTAAGAAAAACAGTCATTACAATTAAAGGCTCCATTATAATTGAATATACTTCGAGCTTTTAAATTTTATCTGAATATTAATGGTGTAATATATACTTCTAATAGTGCAGCTATTATGAGTATTACTAATGCTAAGAATATAAGTAAAATAACATTTTCAACAATTTTCAAAAATCTTTTATCTCTTAGACCATGCCTTATTAAACCAACACCAAATATTCCTCCGGCAAGAGCAGTAATGAAATATGCAGCTATTTCAGGGAACCCATGTATAGCATATCTTGCTATGCCTAATGGAATTTCACTTACATTATATCTTGTAAATATTCCCACTGCAGCGCCTATAACACTAGCATTCCAGACCAGAATAAATAAAGCTCCTGCTCCAAATATGAGCGAAAATATGAGAGTAAATATCATAACATAAACATTATTTTCTATTATAGAGAGTAATCTAACACCATTTATTGACGATCCAGTTAGATTTACTTTTGCTGAAGAATACTCTTGAACACATCCTTGAACATCTGAAGGACGATTTATTTGACAATAAGTTTGAATTTGAAAGTTTAAGAGATTTGCATCTTGTAAAACAATATTCCAAAATGAAAATGCAACCACAAAACCCAAAAATAAACCCATAAATGCGTAGATTGCATCTTTGTGTGCTTGCCAAACATTGTATAGCCCTTCAACTTCTTCATCTTCTCTCCCTTCAGTTTTAATTATATAATACATAAAAGGAAAACTAAACATTATACAAAACAAAACTACTAACATCCCAGATGCATTTGATAAATTAGGGTCTCCTGAAAAAAACCAGTGTACTAATAAAAGTGACAGAGATGCATAAACAAGACCCACAAAAAACATTTTCCATGGTCCCTTCTCTGCTTTTCTTGGATTTATAAGTGCTTCAAGCATAATGGTTTAAAATAAAAGGAATTTTTAAATGTTAGGTATATAATTGAGGATTTGATTAAAAATTATTGTTGATTGTATGATTTTTCTTCTATGGATTTAGAAGAAGTATTTTTAAATCTTAACAACTTCTTGAATATATGAATAAGAAAAAGAGGTTCAATGAAATTGTAAGAAAAATAAAGAGTGTAGAAATTCAAGGGGCTAAGAATGTTGCAAGGGCTGCACTTGAAGCTTATTTTCTTTTACCCTCTAAAGATTCAAAAGAAAAACTAATGTCTTCCAGACCAACAGAGCCAATGATGTTTTATGTTCTTAATCTTGCTGAAAAAGGAGTATCTAAAAAAGAGATATTAAATCACTTTGAATTTTCTCAAAAAGAGATAAATAAACATGTTTTAAAACTGATTAATAACGGAGATGTTATATTTACTCACTGTCATTCTACCAATGTTGTTAATTCCCTAATATATTCCAAGAAAAAAGGAAAAAAATTCAAAGTTTATAACACTGAAACCAGACCTTTATTCCAAGGAAGAAAGACTGCAGTAGAATTAATGAAGAATGGTATTGATGTTACAATGTTTGTAGATTCTGCAGCTGCTTTTGCAATAAAAAAAGATGACAAATCAGATAAAATATACGTGGACAAAATATTTCTTGGAGCAGATGCACTTTTAAAAAAAGGAGTAATAAATAAGATTGGGAGTGGAATGTTTGCTGAGATAGCATCAAGAAATAAAATACCTGTTTATATAATTGCAGATTCATGGAAGTTTACAAAAGATAAAATAAAAATAGAGCAAAGAAGCTTAAATGAAGTCTGGGATAAATCTCCAAAGAACATTAAAATAAAAAATCCAGCATTTGAATTTATTAAAAGAAAATATATCTCAGGAATAATAACTGAATTAGGCCTGATGAAATATAAGGAATTTTTAAGAAAGATAAAATAATTATTTTTTACAATCACATTCTTCTTCACCACAATCACATTGGTCATGTTTGTGAGAGGATTGATGTTTCATAAATACTTCTGTTAATTCAGTATTTATCTTCTCTAATTCTTTGTTTAACTCCTCTTTTGCTTTCTCTAATTTTTTAATTTGATTTTGAATTATCTTTTTTGTTTCAGGTATTGATTTTTTTACAAAATTTTTATTACCTATATCTACTAACATTTCTTCAGATATTAGTTTGGATTTAGCATATATTCCTCTTCCAATTGGAGATAATATTTCTTCATCTTTTTTACCAACAAGTTCATCTAATCCAAAATTTAAACTTCCTAACTCTACAATTGCTTGTTCAACTGCTTGTAATTGTTCTTGAATCATTCGTATTTGTTGTTCAAAAATCTGAAATTGCATTACAAGTTCTTGTTGTGATTCTTGATTTTCTTTTGCCATGTTTAAATCAGAATAAGATGGTTTTTAAGATTTGGGGTTAAAATTATTTAAGCAACATCAAACCATTTTCTTAAGAAAGAACCAAATATCATTGCAAATATCAAATAAAACCAAAACCAACTTAATCCTAACCAGAATCTAGGACTTCCAGCAGCAATGAAATAATCATTAAACCATCTAAAAAATAATATAAATGGAATACCTGTATAAATTATTGCCCTCATACTTAATTTCATCTGTTTAGGCATCATAGCAAACTGTTTCTTTTGAAGTTCCATTAATTTGTCAGGATTATTCTTAAATTCATTCATCTGTTTTTGCATTTCTTTTTGTTCCTTTCTCATTTCTTTTAGAGTTTTTTGGTCTGTAGCATATTTTTGGACAATTGTAGTTATCGTTGTTATTACAAAAACAATTATTAACATTCCAAGATTTAATTTCCAATTCAGAAGTACTCCTGCACTCGGGTCAAGGATATAATGTATTGAATTTTTTATTATAGGTATTTTATCCCATAGTCCAGCAAGGACCATAGCAAGTATCATAAAAATTATCAATGGGGCAAAACTACCTTCTTTCGCATTCTTGTCTTTTTTTAAATTTGTTTCTTCCATCTATATAAAATCCCTTCTTGTTTGGATATATGAAAAACTAGTTTTTTCTTTTACCATCTTTTTTAATTATTACTAATAAACTTCCTCATTGCAGGATTCATATCTGTCATATGTTGTTCTGCTATCTTCTGATATAACTGGTACATAATCATAATTACCAACAGTATTGCTGTTCCTGAGGATAATGCACCTAATAAATCAGTTGTAGCAGCAAGCAACCCTATTGCAGCACCTCCCATTACTGTTAGAGGCATTATGTATCTATCTAAAACACTTTCTAAAACCCTAACATCTTGTCTAAATCCTGAAATTTGTAAACCAGATGCAGAAATCTTCTGGGCTTGTTCCTTTGCCCCCATTCCAGAGGTTTTAACCCAGAATACAGAGAATAAAGTAGCAAGTCCAACATAAAATATAATATGAGTTATACCCTGAATAAGGTATCTAGGCAAGAATCCTCCTCTTATTATTAACTCAAGTAAATTAGTATGTCCTAGCCAGAAAGCAAATCCTGAAACTGCTTGCCCATTAGAGAAGTGTCCTAAGAATGTAGGGTGTCCTACCCAATTTTCAAGTAACCCCCCAAACAATTGGATATTTGCAACTAGTGCTGCAGTTAAAATAACTGGTATAACAGAAGCATAAAAAAAGTTCAATGGCCACTTAATTCCATATCCTCTTATTCTTCCAAAACTTAAAGGGATTTCAACCTTCAAGCTTTGTGCCCATACAACTAAAAGGAAAATCACAACTGTAGATAATAATGCTCCTAATGCAGAAGCAAACTCTACAGGATATTTGTTAATTATAGATTGAATCAAAACTAATACTTTTCCAGAACAAGCAGTTCCACTGAAATCTAAAAGACAATTTCTTCCTTGAGTATTAACAAACTGGAACGCTTGGGTGAATAAATGCCAAGATGCTCCAGCAGCAATGAATATGCTTACTCCAGAACCGAATCCCCATTTTTCACACAACTCATTCATATAATAAATCGCTATTCCTCCAAGTATTAATTGAAGTATAACAAGCCATGAATATCCAGGCATTGCTTCTAATCCTTTCATCAATACATAAACACAAGCTTCAAATATTATAAAGAAAAATACAAGTAATTTTTGTATTCCCTGGAAGAGCTTTTTACCTTCGACAGTATTAGTATTTATATTTATTATACCTGCTCCAGTAAGTAACTGAAGTATAATAGAAGCCATTACTATTGGACCAATACCTAGTGATATTATTGAACCAAAATCAGTACCTAAAATAATTGCAAGATACTGAAATCTTTCAAGAGCATTGTTAGATAAACCAAATAAAGAAATATTAGCTAAAATAAAAAAACTAATCAGGACAATAAGAGTCCATTTTAACTTGACATTGAACGCCAGTTTTTTTTCATCTGGCTTTTTTACTTCTGGTATTAAAGCGAATATTTTTGTGAAATCTGCCATCTCATAATCAAATAAAATCAGTTTAAAAAGATTGGGTTTTATTCTTCCTCTTCTTTCTTCTCAAGAGTTTTCTTTTTTTCAGGAAGTATAATTTGTCCTCCGGCTTTCTGTACTTTTTTTAATGCAGATTCAGAAGCTGCAAATGCAGTTATTATTAATTTTTCTTTTACCTCTCCTTCACCTAATATTTTATATTTCTTAAGATTCACTTCCCATCCCTTTGCAGTTTTCTTTCCATATTTCTCTAGATTTTTTTCTATTTGTTGAAGATTTATTCTCTGTCTTGTATCCTTTTTTGTTTTTCTAGATGTTATTCCTTTTTTTCCAAAATAATCATGTCCATAAAGTTTTGTGATGAGTGTTGTTTTTGAATCTCCCCTTTTACCTGTTCCAGCCATACCTGTTCCTCCTCTGTGTCCTGATTTCTTATGCTTCTTTCTTGCTCCCCATCCATGAGTGCCCATCTTTCTTCCATGCATTCTTGAAACCTTTTTACGTTTGTGAGTTTTTTTTATTATCATTTTATAACATCCTTAATATCAAATCATTTATTTTATCCCCATTATTTCCAAGAACTCCTTTTGCAACACCAAAGTGTTTCTTAGAATCAATTCCTCCTCTTGGAGGGCTTAGTCTGAAGAATGGTTTAATTTTTCCATCTTTTCCTTTCTTTCCTCTCTGTTTTAATAATTCTTTGTAAACTTCATCCTTTATTTCCCCATAAGCAATAAAGTCCCTTAATTTTTCAATCATACCTATTTCTTCTTTTGAACCATTTAATACAACACAAGTATATTTTCTTCTTAATCTTAATCTATCTAAAGTTTCATTTATGTCTTTATTTAATCCTACTCTTCCTTTAATACGTATTAGTGCAATTGCCATTGTTATTTACTCTCCTCTGAATTTGTTTTTTCAAGAGCATCAAAACATGCCTTTATCAAATTAAAACTTGTTCTCATCTTTCCAAATCCTTTACTATAAACATCTTTTATTCCTGCAAGTTTTAATACCTTTTTTAACTCATTTGCTACAACCAATCCTGTACCTTGCGGAGCAGGAATTAGTGTAATCCTAACACTTCCAGCTTTTCCAGTTACTTTAAATGGAACAGTATGCAATTCAGAACAATCACAATCAAAACCAGAACATCCTCTAGTTACCTTTATTATGTTTAGTTTTGCCTTTCTAATTGCTTTATCTCTAGCAGGAAGAGTTTCCATAGATTTTCCATATCCAAATCCAATATGTCCATTTTCATCACCAACTATAGCCATCGCAGAGAAAGTAGGAACATTTCCTTCTTGAGTTTTCCTTTGAGTTTGTCTCCAAGCTCTTCTTTTTCCTCCTCCGAATTTACCTTTAGATTGTCCAATTGAGATTAAATCTGATTTAAGGTCTAATAAATAATCTGTTATTTCAGATTCCAATATTTTTCTTTTATTATCTAATATTTCATCTATATCTTTTATCTTACCACTTTTTACTTCTTCTCCTAATTTTGTTCTTGGAGTCCAAGATTCTGATGGTTTAGATTTGTCTCTATCAAATGCTTTTTTAGTTTCTTGCTCATTTTTTATTTCTTCTAATTCCTTTAAATCTTGACTATCCAAAACTTCTTCTGGAACTTCAGCATATTCATCTTCTTGTTCTACTTCTTCTATTTTTTTCTTTGCCATCTTATATCTTATCTATTTTTGATTTAATTTCATTGAATTGTATTTTATTTTTTAGATGTTCTCCCTTTATCCTATCTTCTTCAGGGAAAAATTCTTTCTTACATTCTATTTTTATACCAGCGTCGATTAGTCCTTTCAAAAAAGCATATATCTTATTTTTATGAATTGTTCTATTCATTCCAGTGTCTAATATCGGCATTTCTAGTTTTTGTTTTATTACAGTTTTACCTGTTAAATATCCTGTTAAGTATGCAGCAGTTATAGATTTCAAACTTCCTTGTGCTTTCTTATCCCATCCATAATCATTAAGCTTTTTTGAATCAAATCCAAATATAACTTTATCTTGGGCATCTTCACTCTTTACATATTCACTGATTATATATTTGTTAGTTTTTCTAAAAACTATTCTTGCTCTTTCACTTTTTAACAACTTCAATCTTTTAAGATAATCTGTCTTATTTTCTTTTCTTCTTCTTTTTTGGCTTCTTTTCACTTTCTATTCCTCCCATATATTCTTTTAAATGTGCTTTACTCTTGAACATTTTATTTCTTATCCTATTTCTTAATTTCTTTTCTTCTTCTTTATTTATTTCTCCTTTTTGTTTTCTATCTGCTATTAATTTTCTTAATTTTCTTGTTAATATGACATAATCTTTTTTTCTTGTATTTACATTTTTTCTTCTCTTGGAAAATTTCCTTTTCTTTTTCTTTCCAACATTTTTACTTCTTCCTTTTACTTCTTTGATTATTATAGCTCCGTCTTGAAGCAAATTTCTCATATCTTGTTTTGTTATAGCTTCTTTAATTTCCTCAATCCTTTCATTTACAAACATTATTCTTGATTTTCCAACTCCAAAGGTATTTGCCGCTAATTGTTTTTTAGATCTTAAATTCATTTTTTATTCTCCTTTTCTTTTTTTTCAATTTTTTTATCTTTTTTCTTATTCATTTTCAAATATTTTTGAGGGTTAAACTTGTAGATTTCTATTTTAAGTTCATTTGCTTTTTCTGCTATCTCTATTTTATTTTTTTTACCTATTCTACCTAATACAACAATTTGATTTTTTTGTATATTCTCTAATTGGCGAACATTATTTACAACTACGGGTGTTTTATTATTTATTTTTCCTTTTTCTTTTTTATTAGTTGAATATCCGATAGCAACTATTGCAGGTTTTCCTTTTCTCTGTTCTCTCATCTTATTATCTCTTCCAGTAGGTCTTCTCCAAACCTGTTTCTTTTTTCTTCTCAATCCAAGTTTGGAATATTTGTGCGATGTATGTCTCAAAAATTTAGGCATTTTATATGTCCTCTCCGTCTTTATTTATTATGTATATCCCATCTTGGAATACTCTTCTATCTCTGTTTCTTACTGCTGTGGCCATTTCAAAATTTGCAGCTGATTGACCAGCAAGTTCTTTATTTGCAGATTTTATTGTTATTATTTCTTTATTGATTTTAACTTCAACATCTTGGGGTATTTTGCATTTTCTAGGTGTTTTTTCTCCAAGGAAGTTTTTTATTAATGCCTCATTTCCTTTTATCTCCACATTTATTGGGAAGTGGCTAGAGCATATTTTTAGTTTATATTCATATTTTTCCTTGACCCCTTTAACCATATTTTTCAAATGTGCAGTTATTGTGTTAATCATTCTTTTATCGTTTCTTGTAGCCATAGGATAAGAAATTAAGATTTTTCCATCTTTGTTTTCAAATTTTATTCTACCAAAGTTGAATTCTTTTGAAACTTCTCCTTCTGGACCTTTTATAATTATTTTCTTATCTTCTTTCTTTACTTCTATTCCTTCAGGAATTTCTATTTCTTGTGAAAATTCTTTTTTCATTTTAATAAAAATATGCGATTACACATCCTCCTGTTCCTTCTTCTTGAGCTTCTTTGTGTGTCATTAATCCTTTATTTGTAGATATTATTAATGTTCCAAGATTTCTAGCAGGTAAATATCTTCTTCTGTATTTTTCAACTTGGTCTTTATCACAACTGAATCTTGGTTTTACTGCCTTACATTCAGAAAGTTCCCCAATTGTAAGAGTTATTGACTTTTCTTTTGCATCTATTTTATATTTCTTTATTGCTTTTTCCTGTTTCATTATTTTCAATATTTCTATAAGTAGATTTGAGATTATCTTTATCTCAACATTTTCCTTTCCTGCCTTTTTGGCATTCCTTATCATGTTTAATGCGTCTGCAACTACATCGTGTGACATTTTAACTGTATTTTTTAAAGCCGATTTCACTTGCTATTTCTCTAAAGCAGTGTCGACATAAATTTAATCCATATGATTTTATATGTGCTCCAAATCTCCCACATCTTTCACATTTTTGAGCAGCTATTCCAATCTTTCTTTTCTTTGGTACATTATGTTTCATATATTTCTCTTTAATTACAGGTTTAGCATCTAATTGCTTCAGTATTTTTTTCCAATCACTTGCAGTCATTTTATATGAATTTTGTTTGGAAGTTATCTTCCATAAATTTAATTATTTCTTCTCTTGTTATTGTTTGTTTTTTAGAGACTTTCCCTCTTTTTATTTTTCTAAGCCCTACTCTTCTTCCACTTCTTTTAAATACAACTGTGACATCTAATCCAATTATACCTATATCTCTTTGATATTCTGCACCAGGTATTTCAATATATTCTTTTATTCCAAATGAAAAGTTATTTTCACTTATTTGTTTTCTTTTTAGAGTATTGTCAACAGATACTAATAATCTCTTCAAGAATTGTTCAAAATCTTTTCTTAGGGTAACAACTGCCCCAACCTCAAGTCCAGGCCTAACTCCCCAAGTAGGTATTCTTCTTTTAGATTTTATTTTAGCAGGTTTCTTATCTGTTAAGAATTTTAATAATCTGAATCCTTTATCTAACCCATCTGCTGTTCCACTAACACTAAGTACCACTTTTTCTATTTTTATTTTTCTCATAATGTTTTCTTTTGTCATCTTAATTTATAACCATCAATTGTTTAATTAAAACATTTATATTTCCTTTCTCTAATTTTATTTCTGCATTTTTTCTTTCTGGATTTATTTTTTCAATCTTTCCTTTCTCTCCAGCGTGTTTTCCAGAAAATACTATCACTTCTGAATTTTCCGTAAAAGGAAGACATTTTTCTATTTTCTTTGTTTTTAAGTTTATCAAAACAGAATCATTAACATTGCATTTTATTTCTGAGAGAAGGTTTCTTCCATCACTTAAGTTTAATTGAGTTTTCTTCCCCTTTAGAATTTTTTTATTTACTATCTTAGATATTTTTGTATTTGCCTCACTCTCTTTTATTTCTTCTACATTTAGTTTTCCATTCTTAAATATACTAAGTCTATAATGTTTTTTTGAAGGCACTAGCGTTATTACATCAAATAACAAAACTCCTTCTTTTTCATCACGAACTTCTCTTCCATTAATCAATATACTTTTCATATTAACCATCTTTTTCACTTCTTTCCTGTTTTGTGCAACATTAATCAAATCCCTTAATATAATTAGTATTGGTAAAGAGTTTGAAAATCCGAGTGTTGGTTTAACTACAAAAGCAGTTCCTTTCCTTTTTATTGGCCAACTTTTAGGTATAATTTGTCTTTTTATATGACTCATTTTTTATTCTCCTTTCCTTTTTCCTTATTTTTATTTCCTGAAGATTCTTTTTTTTCTTCTTTTTGTTTATTTTTTTTGTTTGATTTTCTTTCTGCAAGTTCTATAATCTGCAGGTTTGAAGGTTGAAGTTTGAAATTAACTTTAGACCCATCTTGTTTCTTTACTTGGATTTCTTCAACTATTATTTTTGATGTTTTAAGATTAACTGTTAGTATCTTTCCTGTTTTTCCCTTGAATTTTCCTACACAAATTTTTACTTTGTCTCCTTTTTTTGCAGGAATATTTCTTTTATTTGTTTTTTTCCTTAATTCTTTTGATAAGTTAATACTTACAAATTTCTTTCTTAGGTGTAATGGAGCATTAGCTACGTATTTTCTTTTCTTTCTTGGTTGTTTACTTGATTTCCAGTGTGTTGAGAATTTCTTTTTCATTTTAATATACTACAGAGGCTATTTTGGCAACTTGTGCCCATCTTTCCTGAACCTCCCTTGCAATTGGTCCTTTAATTTGAGTTCCTTTTGGATTTCCTTTTTCATCCTTTAGTATAGCAATGGCATTATCTTCAAATGCAATTCTTTCTCCACTTAATCTCCTGAATGGTTTCTTTTGTCTTATAACAACAGCATCAAATACTTTACCTTTCATATCAGGAACACCTTTTCTTACAGATACCTTAACCCAATCAGCTATCTTAGCCGAAACTTGCTTTCCTTTTTTTGCCTTTGATTTTTTAACTGAAACTATCTTTACTATTTTAGCTCCGCTATTATCTGCCGCAATAACTTCTGCGCCTAAATTTAATGAACTTGTTCCTCTTGCACTTATTGCTTTCATTTGTTTGCCTCCGAAGCGTCTTTTATTTTTTCTATAACTACAAAGTGGATTATCTTACTAAGTGGCCTACATTCACGAATTCTCACTAAATCTCCAATATTAATTTCCTTTTCAATATAATCTGGTAATCTTGCATGCATCTTTATTTTCATTTTAGCATATCTTTCATATTTCCTTATATACACCATTCTTTCAAATTCCAAAACTATTCTTTTTGGGAATTTTTTAGTAACTATGCCTTCAAAGATTCTTCCTCTTGTTGTAATCTTCTTATCATTTTCAGCACTAGCTATCTTTTTCTCTTCTTGGTTTTTCTTAGAAGTATCCTTACTTCTAGCTTTTGTTTTTTGTTTTCTTTCCATTTTGTTTTTATTCTGAAGGGATTAGTCCTCTATTGAGTTGTTCTCGAAGCCCATCTTTATGAGAAGAGGTTTTATCTTCTTCATATGGTCTCCTTGAAGTTCTACCACATTGTTCTTGAAGGTGCCGCCGCATGCAAGCTCATTTTTCAGAGCCTTTGCGATTTTTTTTATATCGACATCCTTGTCGAACCCGCTGACCAATGTAACAATCTTTCCATATCTTTTCTTATCTGTTGTTACACTTATTCTCTGCGAACTCCTCGTGAGGTTTTCCCATTCTATTGCCTGTAATGGCAATCCTGTCTTTGGATCTATTTCCATAGTTTATTTTTTTTCAATACCTTTTTTAGAGGTGTTGAATGTGAGTATCTTTGCAATTGTCCTTTTTATTTCTCTTGTATTTGAACTTCCTGTTTTTGATGACTTTGTTCTAGATTTTAAAAGTTCTATCTTTAAATCATTTAATTTCTTATTTCTTTCTTCATCGCTCATATTTTTTATTTCCTTGTATTTCATTTTTAATCTTTCTTACTCCTTTTTGATTTTTTAACAGGTTTATCTTCAAGTTCTTGTTGATTCATTTTTAATTTTTCTTTCAATTCTTCGTTGATAAATATTTTATCTTTCAATACAGCACGAGGTGAGAGTATACTAACTTTTATTCCAACTGTTCCTGGCTTTGTTTCTGCTCTTGATTGCGCTCTGTCAACTACTTTTGAACTATCTCCTGTTTTCTTTAAATATCCTTGAGCGAATCTCCATGTTTTAGCCCTTGAACTAGGAAGTTTACCACTTAACCTTATTTCACACCCTAATGCTCCTGCTTTCATAACTTTCTCCAAACTCCTGTATGCTAATATTTTGAATTTCAAAGGTCCAAATCTTTCCAATCCTAAAGCTATTTCATCAGCAACAATTTGAGCATCAAATTCTGGTTCTGTTATTTCTTCAACATCTAAGTGTAAATTTTCAAATTTGAAATGTTTTCTTAAATATTCTGTTATCTCATTTAATTTCTCTCCACCCTTACCTATGATGAGTCCAGGTTTATTAGTAGAGATAATTATTTTTTCACCAACAGGAGTATATTCTATTCTAACTTTGCTAACTTTACCTTTTCCAAGCATTTTTTTAACTGATTCTTTAATAGCAAATTCTTCTTTCTTGAATTTCACAGTTTGTTTTTCTTCCATTTTTACTTTTTATTCTCCTTTTTGTTTTCTTTAATTTTCATTTCAACCGCCTTCAATGTTATGTGTGTTCTTTTTCTTCTCACTCTTCCAAATCTTCCTCTTGGAGCAGGAGCCCAATTTGCCCTTGCCTCAACTATTATTGGTTCAATTATTTCATGATTATTCGCGTTTCCTGCAAGACTTTTCAACAATATTATAAAATGTTTTGCTGCTTTTTGAGGATAAGCTCCTCCACTCATTCCCTTTCCTTTTTTGTGAGAATATTCTCCTTTCATAGGAACAGCTTTTTTCAACAACACTACTTGTTCTAAATCCCTTATAGCATCTCCTATCCTTTTTCCCTTAACAAACTTGCACAAGTTAACAGCATATTTTGTAGATATTGGAACACTTTTAGCATTAACATAAACTTCTTCTTTTTTTATCTTCTTTACTTGTTTTTTAATTTCTTTTTTGTCTTCTTTAGTTTTTTTCTCTTCTACAACTTGTGTTTTTTCTTTAGTTGTATCTTCTTTTTTATTTTCTGTTTCTGCCTTGTTTTCTGTTTTTATAGGATTTTCAATTATCTTAGTTTTTGGCTGTTTTTTCATTGAGTTCTTTTCTTTTTGATTTGGGTTATAATTTTTTTCTGTCATTTTATTTATTTCTTAGCTTTGTGTTTACTTCCTTTTGTTGCTCCAACTCCTGCTTTACTATGTGCAACCTTCGATCTTGTTCCAGACATTTCTCCAAGTCTATGCCCTAACATTTCAGGTTCTATATGCACTTGATTGAAATTCTTTCCATTATGGACGTGTATTGTCATACCAATCATTTTTGGGACAATTATTATATTTCTTGAATGTGTTCTTATCTTCTTTCCTTTCTCAATCTTAGTTTTAGCTCTCTTAACAAAGTCCTCTATCATCTGGAAATTTCTAAGCACAGTTCTTTTTTCTCTAGATGGTAAATATTTTGCAAACTCACGCACTTCCAACTCTTTAAGTTCATCTACAGTCTTCCCACGATATGTAAATTGTTTTTTTTGTATTTCCATTTTACTTCTTCTTACCTGTTCTTCTTGGCCTTATTAATCCTACTTTCCTTCCTGCAGGAGCATTTCTCTTTGCAATCTTACTCTTTATGTTCTTTCCTCTACCAGAACCTAAAGGATGGTCAATTGCATTCATCTTTACTGCACTTGTTCTAGGCCATAATTTATTTCTAGCTTTTTTAATATAATAATTTTTACCTGCCTTTACAATAGGTTTTTCTAATCTTCCATGCCCAGCAATCTTACCTATCACTGCACGACATCTTCCATTAAAACTTTTTTCTCTTTTTGATGGAAGCATAACCATTATTTTATCTCCTACTATTCTTGTAACAACTGCAACATTTCCACCTGCTTTTATGAATTTTCCTCCATCTCCAGGTCTTGATTCAATACAATAAATTTCTGTTTTAATAGGTATTTTTTCTAAAGGGAGTATATTTCCAGGTTTTATTCCTTCATTGAATGATATTTTTTGTCCTTCTATCATTCCATAAAATGCAGGAATATAAAATGACCCTCCACTGTAAGCAACTTTAGCAATTGGAGCAGAGTGAGCAGGAGAATTTAGTATTTTTACAACTGTTCCTTCTCCTTCTAATTTCTTAGGATATCTTATTTCATAGACAAATGCAGTAGGTTTAGCTCTGTAAGTAGAACTTCCATGCCCACGTGCCTGTTGTATTATTCTTTTTCCCATTTACATTAAACCTAATTTAGTTGCAAGGTCTATTGCAAGATATTTTTTATTTAATTTAACATAAGCTATCTTTTGATTATTTCTTACACTTGTCCTTATCTTTTCTACTTTTACTTTAAACAAATTTTCTATTTCTTTTTCTATTTCTGCCTTTGTTGATTTTTCGTCAACTAAAAATGAAATAATATTATCTCTTTCAACTTTCATAATTGCTTTTTCTGTAGCAATTGGTTTTAGTTTCATTTTTTCTTACCTTCCATTTTATTTTCCAATTCTTTTACTGCTTCTTCAGTATAAACAGCCACCCTTCCTAATCCTCCTTTAGCTAAATCACTAACACTTAATTCATTTGCCTTTCTAACATCAAATAAACCAGTTTTAACATTTTCATTTTTACCAATTATCAATATCATTCCTGCATTTGATTTGTATTTTCTTCCTCTTAATTTTCCTTTTCCAGCTCTAATTGATTTTTCTTTTATTGACACAGGATATAAATTTCCTAAAATTGTTTTCAATTCACTCAAAATATCTTTTGTTTTCTTTTTAGTTAAATCAGAAGAAACAATAAATGGAGCTTTTTTGTCTAATTTCTTTATTGTTGAATATTTTTTTAATATATATTTTTCAGAGGCTGTTGCAGAAATTGAAGAGAATAATGCTATTTTTAATTCTTTTTTATTTATTTTTAAGTCTCTTACAAATTGAGTTATCTTTGGAGGATGAGCTCTCATACCTCCTTTAGCATGAGGGACTTCAGCACCTTGCCAATTAAATTGAGAACCTCTCCTAGAGAATATTTTTCTTGGTACTCTTGATTGCCCTCTTCCATATCCACTTCTCCATACATGTCTTGCATGCACAATCAATCCTTTTGCTGAATGTTGTTTTCCTGCTACTGGAGAATTTGAGTAAGGCTGTTGTTTCTTTTTTGTTTCAATAACCTTTGCAACAATATCTTCTCTTATTGGATATTCGAATATCTTTGATTTCATTTTTATTTCTTGACCTCCACAAATTCAAATATTTTCTTTTTTTGCATTTTACTAGGTCTTAGTGGAGCTGTTAGTAATATTTGTCTTTTTGCAGGACCTTGGACACTTCCATATAGAATAATATAATCTGTTTTTGTATCTCCATAATTCTTTATATTTTTAAGTTGATTATCTACGTCTTCAGATTTTACTAGTTGTAATATTTTTTGATTATAGTGGACTCGTGTAAACATTCCAAGTTGACCAGCCATAGGAACTCTGTAAGTTACTCTAGCAGGATGCCATGGTCCTATACTACCGACTTTTCTTACTCCTTTTTCAGATTTATGGAATCTCAATTTAATACCAAATCTTTTAACAGGCCCTTGAAACCCTTTTCCTTTACTCAATCCTCTAACATCAACTAATTCTCCTTGTGAAAATACCTCATTTATAGAAATATCTTTGTTTAAATGCGACTTAATAAAATTAAGTTTGTCTTCAATTGTTCCAGTTAAACCTAATTCAGTTAAATCTGGAGTTTTTTTCACACCAGTTTTTTTAACTTGAGAATACACAATTATAGAAACATCATCATATCCTTCAGATCTTAAACTATCAATTGGGTTTTTTCCCTGTTTTGGTAATTTAACTTTTCTTTTTAATTCCTTGTCAACATGTTCTGCAAGGACATCTTTTGCAACTTTTCCATTTTTATAGAATCTTATTGAGAAAATCTTCATAGGAGGACATTCAATCACAGTTGAAGGGATTATTATTCTTTTATCCTTAGTCATTGAATTAGGTGTTGTATCTTTTACTTCAACAGAAAACATACCTGCTTTGTATCCAATAAATCCTTTAATATTTTTTCCAGAATTTATACTCTTCCAGTTTACACTAGGCAAGAATTTACTGACCCTTTTTCTTGGCCAGAATTGCAAACTTCCTTTTCTTGGTGATTTCGGCTGTGCCATTTCTTATATTTGTTAATAGTGCGGATATCATTTTATCCTACCCTGGAATAGTATTTCAAGAAAAAAGGGGTTTAAAAATCTTGTTAATAGTATTTTTTCAGATTTATTGATAATTTTTATTTAAGCAGCAAGTTCCAGATAACTTTCTATCTTCTTACCATCTATTTCAACTTTTCTTAGTATTTTCCCAATTCTCTTTGATTTTTCTCTTATAAGTGCAAAATCTGTAGAACTTTTTAATTCAGGAGGTATTTCTATATTATTTATAAAAAAGTCATGAACCACTTTAGCACTTTTGAACTCTGTTCCCTCAAGTATGAAACTCTCTACAATTTTTTTATCTGTTGTCTTTAAAGAACAAAAATCTACTTTTGGAGTCTCTTCTCCCTTACTTCCAGGTTTACCTGATTTTGGAGCTTTAGGTTTTATCTTTAAAACTTCTTCTCCAACAGAGAAACTTAAAGCAAAAAAGTTTTTTGGAAATTGATTTATTAATTTTATAATCTCAGAACCAGACATATCCTGTTCTATAGAATAATTCTTAACTCCTTGAAATTGTGATATTTTTTTGAACTCTAAAACACCTTTCAAATCATTAGTTCCAATTATAGAACCTGTAACTTTTGTTTTATTGTTTCCTAGTTTTTCAGCAAGTGCCTTAACTAACTCATTAGCAAATTCAGCAGAAGTTTTTATTGTATACTTGCCGTTTGAATTTTTTGCTTCTATGAGTGCCCTATTTCTGAATTCTCCTTTAGAGAATTTTTGGAATTGAAGATGTACAGAATCATCGAAATTTTTGTTCTGCACCTTTTTTATAAAATTCATATATATCTTTCTAAAAACTAGTTTATAAACTTTTTTCTAAATTTTTTAGGATTTATGGTTCTTATTCATTAGATTTATAAATTAAATAACTCTTTGTTTATCAAAGAGGGTTTATATAAAATGGATGAAGATTACACAAGAAAAATATTGACTTCAATTATTCTTATTGGATTATTAATTTTATCTTTTTTATTGATGAAACCTTTAATCATATCTATGATTGTGGGAATATTATTTGCTTTTATATTCGGACCAATATATACTTTCTTTTTTAAGCACACTAAAAAAAAGAACCTCTCAGCAATATTTGTTTCAATTATTCTGATTGCAGTGGTAGTTGTTCCTTTGTGGTATGTTATACCAATAGCAATAGATGAATCAATCAAAGTTTACATGGCTTCTCAGGAATGGGATTTTGTAACTCCATTAAAAACATTTTTTCCTCAGATTTTCCAGTCAGAACAATTTTCAAATGAAATAGGACAAGCATTAAAATCTTTTGTTTCTAAATTGGCCAACTCTCTTATGAATTATCTATCAAACATAATTCTAAATTTTGCAACTCTTTTACTAAAATTGCTTGTAATACTATTCACTTTCTTCTTCTTTTTAAGAGATAGAGAAAAAATAGAAGATTATATCAAATCTCTTTTACCTTTTTCTAAAGATGTAGAAAAAAAATTGTTTAAGTCCTCTAGTGATTTGACTGCTTCAATATTATACGGGCAAGTCTTATTAGGAATTATAGAGGGTATAATTGTAGGTATAGGTTTATGGATATTCAATGTTCCAGGAGCATTTTTACTTACTGCGATTGCAGCATTATTGGGTATTTTTCCAATAATAGGGACAGCTCTAGTCTGGATACCTGTTGCAATTTATCTATTCATGCAAGGTACTCCAATGAGTGCTTTAGGCATAATTTTATTTGGTTTGATTGCCTCATTTATTGAATCTTTCTTGAAGCCAATTTTTATTTCAAGGAGAGCTAAGATGAACACTTCAATAGTTTTATTTGGAATGATAGGAGGTTTAATGTTATTCGGTATTTTAGGAGTAGTTCTAGGGCCATTAATACTAGCTTACCTTTTTATAATAATAGAAGTATTCAGAAACAAGAAATTACCTGAAGGAGTAATAATTCCTCCAGAAAAAGAATAAGTATAAAAATCAATTTTTAGATATATATTAAAAGAGTGTTAAAAGATGGAATTGAAAACTCGTATTTTAAAATGGTCTGCAGGAGTTCCTGTAGCTATGATTGGAATTAAAACAGCAGAAGCTATGGGAGTTCATGAAAATGATCGCGTATCCATAAAAAAAATAGATTCTGCTGAGCCTAAGGATTTTTTAACTGTTATAAATATTGCAGATAAAATAGTTAAGGAAGGTGAGATAGGAATTTCATCTGAAATTCAAGAATCATTTAATCTTAAGAAAAATCAAAGAGTAGAGGTAAATATAGCAAATTCTCCGAAGAGCTTGGATTATATAAGAAAAAAGATAGATAAAAAAGAACTTTCAAAAAAAGAAATCAAAGAGATAATTAATGATATAGTAAATAATTCCTTGTCTGAGCCAGAAATTGCAATGTTCGTATCAGGAATGTATGAGAATAAGATGACTTTTAAAGAGACAATAAATTTGATTGAGTCATTTGTAGAATCTGGAGAGAAGCTCTCATTTAAAGGAAAGTATATTGCAGATAAACATTGTATAGGAGGAATACCTGGAAATAGAACAACTCCAATAGTTGTTTCTATTTGTGCTGCAGCAGGATTAACTTTTCCAAAAACCTCTTCTAAAGCAATAACAAGTGCAGCAGGAACAGCAGATGTTATAGAGTCAATAGCTAAAATAGAATTCTCAACAAAAGAATTACACGAAATAATAGAAAAAACAGGAGCATTTATGATTTGGGGAGGTTCAATAGAATTGGTTCCAGCAGATTCTAAAATTATTAGAATAGAAAAAATGCTTAAGATTGATCCACACGCTCAATTACTCGCTTCTATAATTTCAAAAAAGCTTGCAGTGGGTAGCAAGTATGTTCTTATTGATATCCCTTATGGAAAAAATGCAAAAGTTGATTTTAAACAAGGATTAGAGCTTAAGGAATCTTTTGAAAAATATGGAAAATATTTTAAATTGCATTTAAAAGCTGTTTTAACAAAAGGGAGTGAGCCAATTGGAAATGGTGTTGGACCATTTTTAGAACTATTAGATATAATCAAAGTATTAAACCCTTATGAGAAAGGTCCTGAAGATTTGAAAAATCGCTCTGTTTTTTTATCAGGACAATTATTGGAATTAACTAAAAAAGCTAAAAAAGGAGAAGGAGAGAAAATAGCAGAAGAAATACTTAAATCAGGGAAAGCATTCAATAAATTTCAAGAAATTATTTCTGCACAAAAAGGTTCAATAAAAAATATTTCTTTAGGTAAATTCAAGAAAGATATGCTCGCAAAATCAACTGGAGAAATAAACGGAATAAACAACAAAAAAATAAATATGCTTGCAAGAGTTGCAGGATGTCCAACAGATAAAGCTTCAGGGTTGTATATTCATCACCATGTTGGTAAAAAGGTAAAAAAAGGAGATAAGATTTTGACAATATACTCAGAATCTAAACCTCGTTTACTAGAAGCTATAAAGTACTACAATAAAGAAAAACCAATAGAGATATCTAAATAACAATTTTTTTAAACTACATTCTTCTGGATTTTATATGAGAGCTGAAGAATCTAGAAGAAGATTAACAGAATATTTCAAAAAAAATTTTAAAAAAGGATATACTGAAGAATCTTTAAAATGGGCATTAGTGAATCAAGGATATTCTAGAACAATTATAGATAAGGCTCTTGAATCAGCTAATAAAGAACTTGCAGAAGAGGCACCAGTTCTTAAAGAAAAACCAGTAATAAAATATGAAGTTCTTGATGAAAACGATAAGCCTGTGGAAATAGAAATAAAAAAACCATGGTGGAAAAGAGTTTTTGGATTATAGTAAGATTTTTAATATAATCTTCAATTCTATTTATTAAGCTATCAAGTATCTAAGCATTTTTTAAATGATTAGAACAAACAAATTGAGCCTCCGGCGCATAACGGTTTTGCACCTGCCTTGAGCCTTTTAAGGAAGCAAGTGAGCAGGGCCCTTTGGGCAACCCGGTTCGACTCCGGGCGGGGGCGTTTACCTCAAATGTTCGACTTCTTTTCAATTATAAAAATATTTAAATTTTAATTATCTCTTTATTTATTAATAAAAACTACTAATTGGTTAGTAGTATGTTTTTTGATTTAGGAGTGCTTTCTTCACTAATTTATTTCATTTGTCTTATTAAATATTTTCTAAACTATTGGCTGTGGTTTTAAATAATATTTAAAAAGTATGCAATGCAAATAGTGGAAGGAAGCACGGATGGAAGAATTAAGATATAAACAAATTGGAGAATTAATTAATAAACTAAATTGTAAATCTGTTGGAGATTTTGCTTCTGGAGACGAGCAAATTAAAAATTTTCTAAAGAAGATATTTCTTATAAATCATACAATTATCCCGAGTATAACCTCGAAAAATATTTTATATTAAAAGAGAATCTCGATTGCGCAATTTTATCTGAAGTATTCGAACATTTAAGAAATCCAAGAGTTTTTATACATTCTCTTTCAAAATCTATGCGACCAGGGGGAAAATTAATTTTAACTACTCCTAATTCTGGTTTCCTTAAAAATAGAATTCAATTACTTTTTGGAGTAACACCCGGTGCATTTTTTGGACCTTCTTATCGCGAAGTAATCTTTGGATTAAAATATAATGGAAAAGATTATCATTCACTTTCAGATGAAGAAAGACTAAAACTTGATTTAATGCTTCATGTAAGGTGTTACAGTTATGAGGAACTTAGGGCTATTCTTGAAGTAGAGGGATTTAAAATAATTAAAAGAATGAAATTAAAATATTCAGGAGTAAATAGTCCTTACTCGAAAATCAGAATAATACCAAAAATAATAAACTATATTTTGCCCTTAAATTTTCAAGGCACCCATTTCATACTTGCAGAAAAAAGAAGATATATTAAATTTAGTAAATTTTTAAAAAATAAATTAAAACCTTAAAATTTGAACAATTTAACAAATAATTATAATAGAGCAAGAAAAAAATTAAATAAATTTGAGCAGATTTTTGACGTTTGGTTATCTGATTAATCTATCAATTAGAGAACATATCTCATTACTTGTATTTATTTTTGCTCTTTCTAGAATTTTCTCGTCACTTGTAGTGATAATATCCTCTTTGATTTTTTTAACGCACAGAAGGGCGTAATTAAAGTAGAAGAAAATGAAATAAAAACACTATAAAGTCACAGAGTCGAACATCTTTGTTATGATTCGGGCTAGAACGTTTCATTTTTAAACATCATTTCATATGGAATTATATGGTGGAAAAAAAGAGGAAGAATAACAGCAAGGTTATTCTTGGAATAATTATCTTAATTGTATTGGGTTTTTTCATCTATTCTTATTTAACAAAAGGATTTTTCTATTCAATTGTAAATCTTGACCAGGAGAGTTTAGTTAATACTTTAGGTTCTTTAGGAGCATTTTCCTTCTTAGCTTATATTTTTTTAATTGTCATAGGGATTATTTTTGCTCCAATTCATCCATTCATATTCTATGTTACAGGAGGAATAGTCTTTGGACCCTATCTTTCTTGGGGATTAACTATGATTGGGGTTGCAATTGGCTCTTCAATTGCATTTAAACTCTCTCAGAAATATGGAAGAGAATTTGTTGATAAACACGTTTCAAAAAAACACACAGAAAAATTTGATAAAATTTCAGAAAAATATGGTTCAATAGCAATTTTCCTTTTAAGATTAAATCCTCTAACATCCTCAGATGTCTGGAGCTACATAGCAGGATTAACAAAAATAAAATTCTGGAGATTTTTAGGATATACTCTTTTAGGTTTAGCACCAGCAATATTTGTTCAGGTTTATTTTGGTAAAGAAATAGGAGACAACCCTGTTTTATTCAAAATATTTGTAGGAATAGCAATATTATATTTGACAGTCTTAATTTTAGGTTTAACCTATTTCTATTTTATAAAAAGAAAAGATAAACTCTCTAAAAAGAAAGAGAATAAAGATAATAGAGAGATTAGAAAGAAAAAAGAATAATTAATTATATTTATATAATATATTGAGTTTATTATCAAATGAAAAAAAAGAGTAGATTTGAAATTTTTCTTAAGAAAAATTGGTTAATCCTTTTGATAATTTTAATTGTCTCAGGATTATTTATTTATTCTTATTATTCAAAAGGAATAATCTATTCTCTATCTAACAGCGATTCACAATCTGTCGTGGATTTTGTAAATTCTTTTGGAGCATTTTCTTATTTTGTATTTGTGGTTATAGTTGTTTTGGAAGTAGTGCTTGCACCAATACCTGCTCTTGCATTATACATTGCAGGGGGAGCATTGTTTGGAGCTTTTTTTGGAGGGATATTGACTATTATAGGCAATGTAATAGGAGCGTTTATTGCATTTTGGTTAGCAAGAAGATTGGGAAGAAAATTTGTTGAAAGGAAAGTAGATGTTAATTTAAGAAAAAAATTTGATAAATTCTCCCAGAAATATGGAGTTTTTTCACTTTTTTTACTAAGAGTAAATCCTCTAACATCTTCAGATTTGTTTAGTTATCTTTCAGGTTTGACAAATATGAAAGCCAGGACATTTTTAATTGGAACAACTCTTGGACTAGCTCCTATGATATTTGTACATACTTATTTTGGTGAAACTTTTGTGAATAGTTATCCTATTTTGTATACTGTTCTTCTTTGGATAAGTGTTGCTTATCTTTTGATATTTGTTTATTTAATTTGGTTGTCTATAAAGAAAAATAAATCTAATAAAGGCAAGGTTAAAAATTCTAAAAATAAATCTAAGAAGAAGATTTCTCCTTAAAGAAATTCAATACTCTTAAATCAGGACTCATAAGTGTAACTTCATCTTCCTTAAACCTAACTCCTCTATAAATTTTTTGAAGTATTTCTCTTCTTGCTTTATCTTTGTAGAAACTCCAATACTTT
>MWBV01000009.1 GCA_002069705.1 Candidatus Diapherotrites archaeon ADurb.Bin253
TTTTTTCTGTCGTTAAATTGGTTGCATATATCTTGTTTATATCTGGAATTTTATTTGGTATTGTTGGATTAATTCATACTATAAGAACTGGATTAAAAGGAAGGGGATTAGCTTGGGCTGCATTTTTTCTTGGGATTTTAGGATTCTTTGTAACTCTTCTATCTGCTCCAATCTATTAATAAGATAAATTAATCTTAGTTATTTTTAGGGATTATCTAATTTTAGTAAATTATATATAATAAAATAACAAGTTTTTACGATATGAAAAGAGTATACTTAATTGGACATGGAAATCTGGAAATTAAAGAGTTTGTTGATTTACTAATTAAAAATAATATTAAAACATTAGTTGATGTAAGAAGTATACCTTACAGTAAGTATAATTCTCAATTTAATCGTGAAAACTTAGAGTATGAGTTATCGGAAGTGGGTATAGAATATAAGCATTTGGGGAACAAATTGGGTGGAAAAATTCCTGAAGATTTTGAAAAATATATTAAATCTGAAGAATTTAATGAGGGATTAAATGTTCTAAAAGAGATTATAATTTCATCAAATTCTGCTATTATGTGTGCTGAAATAGATTATAATAAATGTCATAGGAAATTTATAGCACTAAGACTTAATGAAGCTGGTTTTGATGTTCTTGCAATAGGTAAGAAGGGTATTGTTCAAAAAGTAACTCAAAAAACTTTGACTGATATTTTTCAATAAGGTTGTACTGAAATGTTTTTAAAGGGTACTTTCTTGTTAACAATATGAAAAGAGGAGTCGTTGTGAAAGTACATTAAGAGAATCACCTTTTTTTGAATAATTTATTTTTCAACTTACGATGCACTTAGAAATCAGTTAATAGAAGGAAATTAGAAATGTCAGCTATAGGTGGGCTGTGGAATTTGGGATTAAAGAAAGAATAATTAGAGTTTTCAATAAAATTTAGCTGTCGATTCTTCTGAATTTTGAATAAATGTTGTATGCTCCTTTTTTAAGAAAATTTATAAAATTTGTTTTTTGTATATATCATATAAAATCTAGGTGGTTATTGTTAACTTGGGGATTTATTTGTTCTGTTATTGCATTTATACCATTGTATTTTTTTGTATATCTTAAATTTAAATCTGCTGAATCAACATCAAGCATTCTTAGCTTTAGTGTTGGAATTGATATGATAATTTTAATTTCATTGGTTTTAGGATTTATTGTTAGTGGAATAATTGTTATTTTATCTAGGAAAAAAGAAATAAAGTAGAGATTATAACATCTATATTTAATTTCTAAATGTTTTGAATAAATTTGAAATCCCTATCATAAGTCATATTTAAGAATTGAAAGATTTTTAAACTTCTAAAGACTAAGGTTATTATGGCTAAAAGTGAGGTGAATTATCTTTCTATAATTGCTATAGTATTATCAATAGTTGCAATAGTCTTGGTTCTAGTTTTTAATACTTCTAATAAACAAATTCACGACAACTTGGACACTAGAATTAAGCAAGTGTTTGATATGTCAGTGCAAGATGAAAAAGATGCACGTTCAAATCTTTTTCGTGTAACATCTGATTTGCAAATATTTAATAAATGTATCAATGATGCAACAAAGGAATTTATTTTATGCGATTCTGATGGGCTCAATAGGTCTGACTGTGATTATATTTATACTGAAAAGAGGAGTCGTTGTGAAAGTACATTAAGAGAATCACCTTTTTTTGAATAATTTATTTTTCATTTATTTCTTTTTAAAAACCTTCTTTTTATAAATAATTATAAATATTATTTACTCATATTATTTATCGACGATAATAATCTTTAAATAAACAATTAACTATTTAGGTATATGGTAAGTGAGGAAAAAATAGACAAATTTAAGGAAGCAGCACGAATTATTAAATCTGCAAAGTATTTGGTAGTCTTTACAGGTGCAGGAATATCTGCTGAAAGCGGTGTGCCTACATTTAGGGGAGATAATGGTATATGGAAAAAATATGATTCTAATGTATTGAGTCTCTCTTATTTTATTGAACATCCTGAAGAATCTTGGAAAGCTCAAAAGGAATTTTTTGATATTATTTTAAATGCTAATCCTAATTATGCCCATATTGCACTTGCAGAACTTGAAAAAAAGGGAATCTTAAAATCAATAGTTACTCAGAATATAGATAATTTGC
This sequence comes from Candidatus Diapherotrites archaeon ADurb.Bin253, assembly GCA_002069705.1. Taxonomy (GTDB): domain Archaea; phylum Nanobdellota; class Nanobdellia; order Pacearchaeales; family GW2011-AR1; genus MWBV01. The sequence continues at coordinate 2,165 of MWBV01000009.1, forward strand.
ATCAAAAGGCAGGAAGTGAAAATGTTTTTGAATTTCATGGTACAATGAAAACTGTAACATGCATAAATCCTAGATGTATGCATAAATACAAAACAGAAGAACTTGATTTAACAAATTTACCTCCCAAATGTGAAAAGTGCGGTTCAGTTTTAAAAACAGATATTTGTTTTTTTGAGGAAAATCCTCCAGAACCAGCTAAGTCCTTATCTTTTCAAGAGGCATCAAAGACAGATGTCATGATAATTGTTGGAACTTCTGGAGTAGTCCATCCTGCTGCGCTTCTTCCAGTAACTGCTAAAGAAAATGGTGCAAAGATAATTGAGATTAATCCAGATAGTTCTCTGTTAACTATATATGGAACTACAGACATATTTTTACAAGGAGAAGCTGGAGAAGTTATGAAAAAGATTATGGAGGAAATGGAGTGAATTCTTCTATGCAAAATTATAAAATTACTCTACTTAAAGGAGATATAACTAAAGTTAAAGCAGATGCAATTGTAAATGCTGCAAATTCAGGAATGTTAGAAGGTGGAGGAGTTGATGGAGCAATAAGATATGCTGCAGGAAAATCTTTACTTGAAGAATGTATTAAACTGAGAAAAGAGAAAATTCCAGATGGTCTTAAAACAGGAGAAGCAATACAAACTAAAGCATATAATTTACCAGCAAAAATTATAATTCATACAGTTGGTCCAAAATATTATTCTGAAGATATTAGTTTATTGAAAAATTGTTATATTAATTGTTTAAAGTTAGCTGAAGAAAATAATTGTGAGAGTATTGCATTTCCAGCAATATCTACTGGAGCATATGGTTGTCCTATTGAAAAATCTGCTAAGATAGTTAAAGAAGTTTTGTCAAATTATATTGCAAGAAGTTTAAAAGAAGAAAATTTTAAAGTGTTGTATAGCCAAAAGGATTATGATGTTTATAATAAGGAATTTGCGTAAGAAATCAACAATATGTAGGTTCTTCTGACTCATCTGCTCTGCCAAATTTAACCATAATAGAAACTCCAGTTTCTGTTCTTATGTTTTGAAGTGCTCCAGTATTATCTCCTCCAAATGCTAATAATTGAACTATATCATACTCGTTTAAAAAATCTTTAAGTTCTTCATACCCTAAATAAGTTTTAGTTTCATCAAAAAAGATAATTGGTCCATGTTCACTTATTGGGCATCTTATATCTTCAGGATTTATCTCATAAAAAATTAGTGCTTGTCCAGAATTTTGGTCCAATCTCTCTACCTTAAATGTTTCAAATTGCTTTTCAGTTGGAGATTCTTTCGGTTTTTCAATAATCTCTTCTTCAACCGTCTCTGGAACTTCTTGTTCATAGATTTCGTGTTTGATAACTTGTATTGGTTCTACTTCTTTTATCGCAGAACCAGAAAAGGCTTGGTTGGATTCTCCAATTAGTTTAATTCCGAAGAAAACAACTGCTACTAAAATTATAACCAATAGAAAAATAATTGCCTTATTTGAATTATTCATAAAATTAAAGAGAGCTTCTTATTTATAAAATTACCTCAAAAAATTAATTAAAATTGTTAAGAAAAAATGAAGTCATTTTAAATTTTAGATTTAAGTTTCTTGGATTTTAGTATAAACCATATTTTCCATAGATTATATTTTTATACAATCATCTTTAAATAGTTCTTTAAGTGGATTTTAACATGGTTGAATTAACTGATACAATTAAGAAGATAATTTTGGGTTTAGGAGTAGTTGGAATTTCTTATAGTTCTTTGGAAGCTCAGACAAGAACAGGTTCTGATTATATTCGTGGGTCAAAACCAGACAAATATCTTAAGGATTCTAATTATAATTCTTGTAATTTTAACACAAAAAAGCATCTTAATTCTAAGAAGTATAAACCCCAAGCATATGAGAATAAGGATGATTGTAATTTTAACACAAAAAAGCATCTTAATTCTAAGAAGTATAAACCTCAAGCATATCAGCATAAGGATGATTGTATTTCAAGAAGTATGAAGAAATATAGTAGGGAATATAATAGACTAAAAAGAAAATAATTAAGAATTTCTGATTAAATAAACTGGAGATTAAGCAGCAACTTTTAGTTCTAATTTGGATGGTAGAATTTTTTTCATTTCTTTTTTTACTTTTTCTTTTGTTGCTTTTCTTGCTCTGTTTATGTAGATATTACTCATATCTATTGCGTCTCCAATATAGGGTATAAAAGATGCTGCTTCCATTGCTGTCCAATAAGGTATTGCTTTCCAATCTTTGGTTTTTTTAGCATAATATAGTCCGTAAAATACTTTTGGTATTAGTTCAGGTATTTCTTCACCTGCTGAAATTAAATTTCCTATTCCTCCAGAAAAAGGGCCTACAGCATCTCCTACTAGTCCTACAGTACTGGTTACTCTATCCCATTTATCAACTAATTTAGATCCTTTTAATATTCCTTGATATTCTTTAAAAACTTCTTGCACTTTATGTTCCAAAATATTCCTGTATTCGGGATTTAGCATAACTCTTCTTCTTAAATCCTCATCTTCTCTTAAAATTTCATTTGTGAAATCAGAAATAGTTTCTTTTTTAAATAAAGGATAGATTGTCTTTGCTGCTCTTTTACTTTTTTCAAATGAGTATTTTGCTTTTAGTTTTTTGCTTACCATTTAAGCTGCTTCCCTCATCTCTTGTATTGGAGCATAATAAAATTGTTTTTGAGCAAGCATTTCATTTCTTAGATTTTCTAATTTTTCAATTTCTTCATTTTCCAATTTTTTCTCTTTTTTTCTTTTTATTAAATATGAAATAACTTTATAGGCAGCATAAGCTCCTATTGCATAAGCTGCAGGTTTTCTAATTGATTTCCATCCTTGTCTTAATACTTCGCCTCCTATGAATTTACCTGCATCTGCACCAAATCTAATTCCCCCTATAGGGCCAAGATATTGCCACCACTTATTATCAAATGCTTTGTTTGCTCTTTTAATTATGTTTCCGCTTTTCTTATATTTTCTATTTGCAATCACCCATCCTGCACCTGCTCCTATTATTGGCCATCCTTCTTTTATTGCATATTTAGCAGCCTTCCCTATTTCTTTTTTTATGTCTTTGGATTTATTTTTATTTCCAACAATTCCATTAACATATTGATAGTGCCTTCCTGGAGAAGAGTATAATCTTTTTTCAAGCACTTCTTTAGGATTTTTATTTTCAATTTCTTCTTCATCAGGAACTAAATCATAAGACTTTTCTAGGGCAACAGCTCTCCCTGTTGCAGGAGCATATTTTTTTATTGATTCAACATAATTATAGAATAATCTATTTATTTCTTGTTCCATCTCTTTTTTTCTTTTTTTGTCTTTTATAGAGTTTGTAAATTTGTATAATGCAGGAAATTGGTAACTTATAATTTCTTGATTACTCATACCTTCTAATCCTTCAGAATAATTTCTTGGAGTATAATCTTCTGTTATTTTTTCTAAATTGCTTGCCATTTTTATTTAGGACTCAACTTTTTCATAATACCAGCATAAGTGATAAGTCCTTTTATCACTCCTTTATCAGTAACAGGAATATAATAATTGTCTTTGCGCACCATTTTTTTCAAAACTTCGTCAGCAGAATCATTTAAATCTACTACTATATTTACAGGGTAAGTCATAATATCTTTTGCTTTTGTTTTATTGGGATTTTTTCCGCGTGCAACTAATCTATCATTTATATCTACAATTGATATTATTCCAACTGGCATTTTTTTGTCATTGACAACAAAAATTCTTCTTTCCTGAAAATCGTGAAGTTTTTTTGCAACAGTAACACAATCATCTTCAAGTTTAACAGTTAATACTGGTAAGATTTCACAATCTTTAATTAGAACTCTCTTTTTTACCATCTTTTATAAAGAAATATGAAATTTGAAGTTTTTAAATCCTCTTATGATTTAAACTTTCTTACCTTCAAATTCAGTATAGTGACATTTACCACAATACAATCTACCCTTAGAATTCATTAAAAATATTCCTGGTCCACATCTTGGACAGAATTTTGAAAGTCTTGTAACCTTTGTTCCTTCTATTTTATATTTAGCATATTTTTTGCTAGTAGGTTTGTTTACATGCTTTTTCTTTCCTTTTTTTACTATTTTTTTTGCCATTTTAATTGTTATTTATTTTATTCTGTTTTATTCTCAGCTTCTTTAGCTTTCTTTGCCTCTTGTGCTGCTTTCTTTGCTGCTTCAGCTTCTTTCTTTTCTTCTTCAATTTCTTTTTTTGTTTTTCTTTCTATTTTGTTTTTCTCTTCTTTTGATTTGTAAACATTTGCTTCTATTCTGAATTCTTTTGTTCCAAATTTACCATAGATTCCTTTAATTTTTATTGCATCTTCAGAAGCTGAAAGTTTTTTTGCAAGAGCTGTTGTAACATCTTTTTTTGTTGGAGCACTTTCTGCGAATATGATTGCTTGTATTTCTTTTCTTTCAAAAACAGGATTTTTTGTTTCTTTAATTTCTTTTATTTCCATTTTTATCTAGTTTTTATTGCAAAGTTTCCTTTATCTTTTAAATTTAGTTTTTTTGCAATTTCTGATTTTTCAGGATTTATTATAACTGCACGTCCTTTAAAACCTTCTGTTAATTCTTTTGAACCACAGTTTGGACATTTATCTCCTCCTTCTTCAAGAATTACTGAGCAGAGTTTGCAAGCTTTTGGTTTTGCCATTTTATTTCTTTTTTTCTCCCTTTGCTTTCTTTTCTGATTTTCCTTCACCTTTAGCAGCTATTCTTTCAGCTTTTTCAGCTTCTTTTTCTTTTTTAATCAAATCTTCTTTTATCCATTCTAATTTACCTAATCCTGGTTGCCTCATTGTTAAACCTATTTTAGGTTCTTCTCCTTTGTGAGAGATTGCAACAACTCTTGCTATACACATATCTCCTTGTTTCAAATTTCTTTTTGAAACTTTTCCTGAAAGAACATTTGTTTTACTGAAGCTTACAAAATCATCCATTGTCTGGCTTATATGAATCATCCCTCTCATAGAACCCATATCTATGAATGCTCCGAACTTTGTTATTTCTGCTATTTCACCATATACTAGTTCTTGTAATTCTGGTTTCCATACAAGTAATTTGAATCTTGAATTATAATAAGTTGCACCGTCTCCAGGAATAATAATTCCTTCTCCTACTTCAAGAACTTCTATAACAGCAACTGATCTCCCTAGTTCTTTATCATAATAATTTGAATAGATTTCTCTAAGTTGTTGATCAACAGCTTCCACAGTTGGTAAACCGAACAATTTCGGCTCAACTCTTACATAATCTTCAACTTCAGCCAAGTAAAACATTTTATTTAAAAATTAGAGTAAAAATTGCTTTAAAAAGGTTTCTTAGTGGTTCTTATTTTAAGATATTAAATGATTTCAATTATTTTTTTGCTTCTTATAGTCACTTTTTTATTTTTTATTTTTTTCCTCATTTCTTTATCTAGAGTGGCTATAATTATTTCAGGATTTTCCCTTGCAAATTTGACTATTGAATTATCTACATTTTTACCTTGAAGAGATATTTTTTTGAATTCATTTTTTTCTAATAGTTTTAATGCAGCAGTTTTTTTTAGTTTTTCCAGTTCAGATATAACATTTTCAGGGATAATTACTTTGATTCCAGATAAGTAAAACTCTTCAAAAAAATCTATTTTTTGGGCTATACAAGTAAGTATGAAATTTGTATCTAAAAGTACTTTTCTTGTCATAGGAAAGGTTGGGAGATAATACTTATAATATTTTGTTATACTGTGTAGTAGTAACATAAACGAAATATTTAAATAGTTTAAATTGGATATACAATTATGGGATTTGGAGATTTTTTATTTGGATTAGGAGAAACTGCTGAAGGAGTTAAAGTCTTCTTCATGATAGTTGGGCTTTTGATAATTTTACCTCCAATATTCTTGTATAGGTTTGTAAAATTTTTAATGAGATAAAATGGAAGATAAAAAGATACGTAAAGCAATGGAAAGAAGGACTCAAATAGAAAAGATATTGGAAAATGATGAAAATGGATTGAGATTATTAAAAGGATTAACTTTTTCTGCTTGGGATTATGTGAATGCTACTGTTAATTTTAGAGCATATATCTCAAAACTTCGTGATTTTGACAGATGTATGGATGATTCAACAGAAACTATGGTAGCAATGGATTTAAACAAAAGAACAGCTCATGAAGCTCTTATTTCTAGATTAAACTCATTCAATAGGTATCTTTTTAAAGAGTATCCAGATTCAGCTCCTCTTGGAGGAATTTATTCTTTAGAACCTCCTGAATCTATAAAAGATAGGCATTCTGTTTCAGAGTGGGCAGGTCATTATGTTTTTGGAATTGAAAATGGGAGTAAAATTAACTTTAAATAGTAATAATTAGTCAAATAAAAATGGAACTAGCACAATTAATCAAAAATTTTGTATCAAAAAAAGAAAACGCTGATATACTTGTAAGTTTAACTAAATTAAGCACCGAATATTATTCTGATTTTATAAACAAAAAATACTCAAATAAGAGTGATGTTGATTATACTCATACTTTAGAGAAGATAAATCATTATCTAAAGAGCCATAAAGAGTTCAGAAATGTTGATCCAAGAGATTTTTCTATTGAGCTTATGAAATATTTATATGATCACAGATCTAAACCATTTAAATAAGAAGTAAATCTTAAACTTTAAATAATCTTGTTTCTATTATTTTTTGTTTTAAAAGGAGAGTTATATGCAAGAAGCTGATAATGTTTTAAGAATATTGAAAGAGACAAGGAGTGCTCTGGAAAAGAATGATACATTTAATCTTAGGAGTTTAAGTAATCAAACAATAAACACTGCTTCTTTAACTCAAGACCCAGATAATATAGCTGTTGCAGTAATTGTTTATTCTTTAAGTAAGATTATGGAGAGATTAGATTACAGACAACTTCCTGGTTGGAAGAAGTTTTACAAAAATACTTTATTATATTTAGATAAATCAATACAAGATATTGAGAATAAAGATTATGCTAAATTTCGTGAAGATTTTAGAAGTATAAGAGGTTCTGTTGAAAATCTTTCAGGTAAATTAAAAAAATATGTTAAAGAGGTTCTTAGAAATGCAGAAATTAACAAAGCTTCTAGAATTTATGAGCATGGTATTTCAATGGAACAGACAGCACGTCTTTTAGGTATAAGTCAATATGAACTTGCAGAACATGCAGGTAAGACAGGTATTCCTGATGTTCCTGAAAACCGTACTAGAGATACTAAATCACGAATTAAACTTGCAATGGAGATGTTTGAATGATGGAAGAATCTATTTTATTTTCTTTAATTGGGTGGATTGGAGTTTTACTTATTGTAATAGCTTATATTTTGTTTTTTACAAAGAAACTTAAGATAAATTATGTTTTGTATCATCTTTTGAATTTTTTTGGTTCTTTAGGATTAATTATAAGCACATTTTTAACTGAATGCTGGCCTGCTCTTACTTTATTTTTGATTTTTGCAGGTATTTCTATTGCTTATATTGTTAAGATACTTAAAACTAAACCTGATTATAAAGATTTGAGAAATTAAAATGAAACAACTAAAAAAAGCAATAATTTTTGATGCGGGTGCATTGATAACAATTTCAATGAATGGGTTAGATAAAGAAATAAGAGGACTTAAAAGTATCTTTGATGGAGCTTTTTTGATTACTCAGCAAGTTAAAAAAGAAGTTATTGATAAGCCTTTAACTATAAAAAGCTTTGAACTTGAAGCATTAAGAACAAAAAAACTTTTAGATGACAAGGTAATAGAACTTGCAGAAACTTATGGTTTTGACAATAAAAGTATAGAAAATAAATCAGATGAAATAATGAATGTTGCTAATTCTCTTTTTATGAGCCCAAAAGAACCTGTAAAATTACTTCACCTTGGAGAAGCGTCTTGTTTTGCTCTTAGTGATTTATTGAATAAGAAAAATATTAAGAATGTTATTGTTATTGATGAAAGAACTGCTAGGATGTTAATTGAGAAACCAGAAAATCTAAGAGAACTTCTTATAAGGAAGTTGCATACAAATATCTCTCTTGTTAAGCAGAATTTTGCATATTTCAAAAACTTTCAGGTTATACGTTCTGCAGAATTAATTTATGTTGCTTGGAAAAAAGATTTAGTTGAATTGAAAGATGGAATATTTTTATTAGATGCACTTCTTTATGCTGTAAAATCCAAGGGGTGTGCTATATCCTCAGATGAGATTGAGGAGATTAAGAAGATGAAAAACTTTTAGTTATAAAATTATCCAAAATTATTATTCCAAATCCGTTTTCAATTTCTGTTGAAATCACTATATAATCATTTTTATCATAAAATTTTTCTGCTATTTCTGCTATTTCTTTACTTGTTCTTTTTCTATAATATTGCCCAGGAGGAGAGTAAATAAAGTTTATAGAACCTGTATCTGGATTGTGTTTATCAGGATTTATTTCATATTTTACATCACTGAAAGAATTTGCTAATTTCTCAAGTTTTGTTGTTTCTAATAGTCCAATTTTTTCTAATATTTCTTTCGCTTTATCATTTGATACATTTTGCATAATATTTTATATGGAGATAATTTATAAGAATTATTGCATTAGAAAAGATAGGGGTGTATAGTATTTCCCTTTAGAAAGATTAAAAAATAAACTATTTCTAACATGTTTAAGGGTGCGTAGGCTAGTGGTAAACTGGACGGCTCCAGACCGTCATTTGCAGGTTCGATTCCTGCCGCGCCCATTTTATTTATAATAATCTTTAAATAGCCTCAATCGAATTTATGTATATGATAGAAGAAAAAGTTAAACCAAGTAATGAAGTTTTATTAAATAAAAATTTAAACCCTGAAAATAACAAATATACTGAAGATAACTCAATAGAAAGAAACACTTATACTAAGGCTGATAAATCTTATTATAGACCTCATTTAAGAGATATATTTTACAGGTTTAAAGGAAAGCATATATTTCCAGATAGAGGGTAGTTTAATTTAAGTGTTTTTCAAAACATTTATAAATATCTATGAAATACTTTTCATATGAATAGTGCTTTAGTGACTAACAATTTTTCAACCTATCATGTGTTTTTCAGAAATTTAGCAAATCCATTGAAGATAAGAATAATTTCTGCTTTAAAAGAAAAAGAAAGCTCTGTAAATGATTTGGCTTATGAACTTAATGTTGAACAGAGTAAGGTTTCTCATGCATTGGCATTGTTAAAAAAATGTAATATTGTGAAATATAAGAAGAAGGGTAAGGAGAGAATCTATTCACTAAATAAAAAAACAATTATTCCTCTGCTTAAATTAATTGATGAGCATTCAAAATCATTTTGCAATTGTAAGTCATGTAAGGGGTGTGAAAAATGAGAAAACGAGTATATTTTGATAATGCATCAACAACAAAAGTTGATGAAAAAGTTGTAAGAGAAATGCTTCCATATTTTTCCGAAATATTTGGTAATGCATCTTCACAACATGACATTGGGATAAAAGCTAAGGATGCTCTTGAGAGAAGCAGAAGAATAATTGCGAAATCAATTAAAGCAAACATAGGAGAAATAATTTTTACATCTGGAGGAACTGAGGCAAATAATTTTGCTCTTAAAGGATTATTTTTTTCAAATTATCCTCAAAAAAATCATATAATTACAACAAAGATAGAACATGATTCAATTTTAAATGTTTGTAGATGGTTGGAAACCCAAGGAGCCAAAATAACCTATTTAGATGTTGATGAAGAAGGGTTTGTTGATATTGAAGATATAAAAAAATCTATTACAGATAAAACTTTTTTAGTTAGTATCATACATGGAAATAATGAGATAGGGACAATTCAAGATATAGAAGCAATAGGAAAATTATGCAGGGAGAAAAAAGTTTTATTTCATACTGATGCTTGCCAAAGTTTTACAAAAGTCCCAATAAATGTTGGAAAGCAAAATTTGGATTTAGTTACATTGAATGCTCATAAAATTTATGGCCCTAAGGGAGTTGGTGCTTTGTATATAAGAGACGGAATACAAATAACTCCTTTTGCTCATGGTGGAGGACATGAAAAGAAATTAAGAAGTGGTACTGAGAATATACCTGGAATAGTTGGTTTTGCGAAATCAGTTGATATCTCAAATGAAAAAGATGTCAGAAGAATGACTACTTTAAGAGATAAATTGATTGAAGGTCTTTTGAAGATAGAGAATGTTAAATTAAATGGCCCTGTTGGAGATAAAAGATTGTGTAATAATATAAATGTATCTTTTAATAATATTGAGGGAGAAGCTATTGGAGGATATTTAGAAAATGAAAGAATTTATACTTCAACTGGAAGTGCATGCATGTCTAATACACTTCAAACAAGTCATGTTCTGAAAGCTTTAGGATTAAGTCCTTTACAATCCAATAGTTCTTTGAGAATTTCAATAAGTAAATACACAACTGAGGATGATATAAATTATTTTCTTGAAAAAATAACTAAAATAGTTAAAAAATTGAGGATTATAAGCCCTTTAACAAAATAATCAATTAAATATAAAATTGTTTAAATAAAATGAAAAAAATAAAGATTACCAGAGAGACTAATATGCAGGCTTTGCTTTTTCATAAACCAGAGTTAGCTGGAATGTTGCTTTCATCTGGTATGGGGTGTATGGGTTGTCCTATGGCACAAATGGAGACAATAGAAGAGGGTTGTAGAGCTCATGGTATGGATGATAAGGAAATAGATGAACTTATTGAAAGATTAAATAAAGAAGAATCAGTTAAGGATAAAAAGAAAATTAAGGTAAACAAAAGAAAATGAGTCATTCACTTATGAACTTATTTTTTAAATTAATTAAACAGAAATATGTTTCTGTTGGAGTGCCTGTCATAATTCAGAATTCTAAGGGAGAAATTTTGCTTGGTAAAAGGAATATGAATATGCCTACTTATCCTGGATTCTGGGGATTACCTGGAGGAATGCCTGAATATGGAGAGAAAATTGAAAATACTGCTATAAGAGAAGTAAAAGAAGAATTAGATATTGATATTAAAATAATTAAGAAAAGTAAAAATGTTTACGAGAATCTACCTGACAAAAAATGCAAATTTCATAGTGTTGATGTTCCATTTTATGGGAAAATAGTTAGAGGTATTGCTAAACCTAAAGATGAAACTAAAGAAGTTAAGTGGTTTAAACCTTCTGAAATTAGGAATATGGAATTAGCATATGCACATAAAGAAGTTCTGAAAGGAGAGGGATTAATATAAACTTGGTATCAAAATACAATAAAAAAGTTTTGAAAGAATTTACAAATCCTAAGAATATGGGGGAAATAAAAAATGCTAATGGTATTGGGAAAATTGGAAATCCAACTTGTGGGGATATTTTATGGGTATATATTAAAGTTGAAAAAGATAAGAAAGGAGAAGAAATTTTAACAGATATAAAATTCAAAACATTTGGTTGTGCTGCTGCAATTGCAACTTCATCTATGATTACAAAGCTTGCAAAGGGTAAGAAATTAAGTGAAGTTGAAAAAATAAATTATAAGGATATTGTTGATGCTCTCGGAGGATTGCCTAATATTAAGATTCATTGTTCAGCTATGGCTTCTCAGGCATTAAAAAAGGCTATTGAAGATTATAAAAATAAAATTCAAATAAAAAAGAGGGTTAATTATTAAAACGATATTTTAATATACTCTCCAACTCTCTGATAAATATAAACAGAAAAATGGAAGAGGAATTTGTATCCAAAATATTAAAGATTGGTTTTGTTGCTAATGATGTTAAAAGTTTTGTAATTGAAAAACCAGAAGGATATGTGTTTAATTCAGGACAAGCAACAAATCTTTCTATAAATACTCTTAGGTTTAGAGATGAGAAAAGACCCTTTACATTCACTTCAACAAACAATGATTTGGTTATTGAGTTTATTGTGAAAAAATACAATGGCTTAACAAAAAATCTTCACGAACTTAATCCCGGCGATGAAGTAATAATTAGGGAACCATTTGGTACAATAAATTATTTTGGACCAGGAATTTTTATTGCAGGTGGAACAGGTATAACTCCTTTTTTGAGTATTTTTAGAAGTTTAGGAGAGGAGATAGTTAAAAATAATAAACTTTTTTTCTTTAATAAAACTCATAAAGATATTATTTGTGAAGGGGAATTACGTGAGATGTTCAATGAAAATGTTATTTTTTCATTAACAGACGAGAAAAGAAAAGGATATTTAAATAAAAAGATAAATAAATCATTTCTGAAAAAAGAAATAACTGATTTTAGTGGATATTTTTATATTTGCGGGTCACCAGGTTTTGTTGAGAGTATTAGAAAAAGTTTAATTGAACTCGGTGCTGACAAAAATAAAATAATTTTTTGATAAAAAGGAGAGTAACATGAAAAATAAAGTGGTTGGATGGGTAATTGTTGGAATTGCTGTTGTAACTGCAGTTGTAGTTAAGATTTTTAATAACTTTTTAAGAAGAATGATTGTGGATGCATGTACTTCTGATTCAGATTGTTTTATGTATAATACTGTTGTAATTCAGACATGGGTAAGTTTAGCAATTGTCGGAGTTATTTTAGCGATAGGGATTGTTATCTTATCTTGGAAACCTAAAAAGAAAATAACTGCTAAAAAAATAAAGAAAAAGAAGAGAAATTAATTTTGTTTTTATTTTTCTTGTAATTGTTTCAATTGTTCTTCAAATAAATAAGAATCAAGATAACCTATGCCTGGTATATAGATATCAAATTGAACATTGTCTTGCATTAATTTTCTGTTTGATATACTTTCATTTGGATGAATTACAACTGATTTTTCTGAACTTATTTTAGCTTGTTTATCATTACACACATCAATGATTAAAACATTATATTGCCCATCTACTTCATCTATCCAATGTTGTATAGGATATCCTGCATATTCATTGCAATAAAACCAATGGTTCTTTATACACATCCCGTGTGCAGTTAAGATTGCTTTTCTTTCAAGCCCTGTTTTTCTTGAATTAACTTTTGCTATTTTTACATAATCTTGATTTTTTTCTAGATAGTATTGTTTTGTTCTCCAGCATGCAATATCTCTTTTTTGAGAGTCGTAAAATTCTCTCTCTTCTATCATTTCTTCTGTATAGAATAAATCAATATCTTTGTTTGTGTGTTTGAATAACTTTAGGGGCATTGTTATAAAACTTATAAAAAGAGGTTTTTAAGAATTATGCTTTTTGAGTTTTTGGGGTGTTCTTTTCCTTTGGAATAAACTCCATATTAGATATATTAAAATTACTTCAACTACAAATATAGCTATATTTAATGGCGAAAGAAGATATGTTGTAAGAGCAGTTAGAAGCGGGGGTTGAAATAATCCTTCTACTTGATTTGTTTCTATATATTTTTTTATTAATGGCCAGGTTATTGTGGTTATAATCCAATTTATCAATGGTACAGCTACATTTATTGAGAGTGAGATTATTATAGTTCCTATTACTTTCTTTTTTGTTGGTTTTGTATTCACTCTAGTAACTCCAACCTCCGAAGATTACCATTAATGTGATTATGGTTATCCCTAATGCACCGAGTATAATAGAGATTATTGCTAATTTCCTTTCTTCTGAATTTTCTTTTGAATTAGTTTTTTGTAAACACAGAATCCCAAGAGTTATAACTAAAACAGGTAGAAAAATTACAATTATCTGTCCGATTATCAATTGTAATAGAATAAATATACTTGCTATTCCTAATACAAAAGCTGATAATGCTAAAATAGAATACCCTTTTTCTTTCATTCTTATCCCTCTTTTGATTAAATAGAGAATCCTTATTTGTTTTTAAAATTATGTATCATTTATCTTGTGGTATGTTGCTTCTCTGTATAGAGTTTCTTTTGCTGATTTGTAATAGCATAAACCATCTTCAAATAAATAAGTATTTTTAGGGCAACTTATACACTGATTGTTGAAACAATACTGTCCTTCATCACAATAATAGTTTTGGTTTTCGCAAGTTGTTTTGACTTCTCTATAACATAATCCATCTATTATGCTTCTTATTTGATTTTCATAACACTTTTCAATACAATTTCCTGATTTAAAGTAATATCCTTCTTCACAATAAGAAAAACCATCTAAAAATGTTATTATATTATGATAATTTATTGCATATGCAGAATATTCATTTGACCAAATAGTTATGCCTAAGAGATTTCCTTTTTCATCAAATAATCCTCCTCCTGTGCTTTTGAAATTTTTATATGCATCTGATTCTATTCCCTGATAAGAAAAATTATCTTTTGTAATGTGTTCTTTGAATCCAGTTATCTGTCCCTTATTTATTGATAATTTTGTTGTGTCATCTGAGTATTCTGGGTATCCTGCAGCTAAGACATGCTGATTAAGGGAAGGTTTTTCTATTTCTTTAATAGTTGAATACTCTTCTCCTTCTTGTCTTTTAATTACTAATTGAGCTAGATTTAATTCATATGGGGAATAACCAATACTTGTTACATTGTGTGTTTTTCCGTCTCTTGTTATTACAATTGCTTTCTCCCATAGTTTCTCCCAGCACTTATCCCCTACATCCCAATATCCACAATCAACAATTTGTCTGTTTGTGAGTATATGATATTCGTTATCGTCTCCGTAATATAAAACCCCTGAACCACTTGATATTGATTCAACGTAAATCCCTTCCATAGATTTTCCACCGTAAACATATTGTACTAATACAATGTTTTCATCTATTTTTTTAATTGTTTCTTTACTTATTTTTTTGTTGAAACTAAGTTTTACAAATCCAACAATAATTAGAATTATAACTAGTCCAATTATGAAGTAAAGTGTTATTTTTGCAAACTTAAAATCTTCCTGTTCCTCTTTTTTTTCCATATTGAATTATGTAATACATTATATAAAAACTTATTTGGATTTAAGTTATATCTTCTGGTACTCTATATTCTTCCCACCTTACTTTCTTTTTTTCAATTGCTTCCTTAAGATTCTTTTCTTGTGGAGAGAGTTTGTTGGATTTTTTACCGCTTTTTACTTCTACAAATATAACTTCTGTTATACTTTTTTCATCCATTCCCTTAAAACAAATAAAATCTATTGGCTTTCCTAGGAATTTGCATTCTGTTGGTGAATATTTGAAATTAGGTAAATAAGGGGAGAGTTGTTCTGAGAATTGCCCTCCAAGAACTGCTCTTGATTGAGTTATTGCTTGTTTTCTTTGATTGGGTAATTCTTTTTCCCAATATTTATCTCTTTGAAGAACTCCTGTTTTTTTACCAATTAGATATGAGACTATTATTCCAACTAGTAACAAGATTACAAAGAGTATTAATGTTATTTCCATTTTGGTTTAATTTTATAATTAAATTATTTTGAATTCCATTCTTCTCTTGCCCAAGAGCAAAATTTACATTCAGAATTGTTTTTTGGTCTTTCACTTTTTATTAGTTTTATTGCTTCTTTGAAGTTTTTTAATGCTCTTTTACTATCTACCTTAACTTTTTTGACTTCTATTTTAAAATCTATTTTTCCATTTTCTTTTACTTCCAAGGGCATGAAGAATATTAAATAAGCATACCCAGGATGTTTTAATTTATTTTTTTCAAAAAGTAATGCGTAACAGTCTAATTGATTTTGATAAAAATTTATTTTATCGTCTTCTACTTTGGAACCTCCATAAGTTTTGAAATCCACTACTATAAAATTATCTTTATCGATTAAACATTCATCTATTGCTCCAAAGAGAGTGTTTCCTTCTTCATCTGTCCAAGATATACCTTTTCTTGCGTTTCTCCATGTATCCATTTTTTCCAAATTATCATATAATTTTCCTTCTACTTTTCCTTGGAGTTCTGGAGGAAGTTTTCCTTGCTTTCTGTATTTGTCAAAATATATTTTTAATTTTCTGTCTATTCCTCCAGGTAAAGATGGAAAAGGTCCAGAAGGTCTGTGAACCCCTTTTTCATTTAACCAAAAACACAAGGGGCATTCTAAAAAAAGATTTAATTTTGATGGTGAGAGTTTATATGACATTAGCACACTCCTTCTATCCACATACCTTTCATAGCTAAACAAGTTTGCCTATCAAAAGGAAGGTTATTTGGGACTGAGGTTTTATTTGTGGTGAATGGATAAATACACTTGAATTCTTTTATATAATAAACTCCATGATTTGTTTTGCAATTTTCTTCTGTATCGCATCCTATACTTTCCATGAATGTTTCATTTAACTTTAATTGCTGAATATTTTCACACATAATCTCTCCTTCTTGATGAGTTATATTAAGATTATCTGATTGATTAACATTTTTTTTCAAGATTATAAAGAAATTTTCTCTTAGTTTTTTATTTTTATTTTTATCTGCTTTAGAAGTTATTACTATTGTTGCTGTAACTAGAATTAATATTAATGTTACAAAAATTATAACTGCTATCACCTTTCTCATATTTATTTAAGTAAGATAACTTATTTAAATTTTATTTAATTAATTTTTTAGTTAAGTTTAAAAATATCCTTTACTTGATATTAAAATGGGATTTAAGAGGTGGTTGATAAGAGGAATAATTTGTTCTTTGCTTGTTGCAGTTGCTGTTTATCTTTTAGAATTAATGCAACTATTTGAGATTAAAATAATAATAATCTCAATTTTGGTTATTGGATTTTTATTGTCTACTTTAATTGGATGGGCTTTCAAAAAGAAACCAACTAATTCTTCTAATAGGGTTGTTGTAAAAGGATTTGCAGGAAGATGATTTATATTTACATTATATAGAGAAAAATATTAAAAGAAAGAGGTAATTAAATAAATATGTCTAAGTTTAAATGGGTTATATGGGGAAGTCTTTTTTCTCTTGTTTTGTTTTTTTCTATTTACTTTCTTATTCATGTAAAAGTTGTGAATAGTGTGGGTCCTGTTGTTTTAATGCTTGGAAAAATGGATGTTTCCAAATTAGGAATATTTTTTTCAGATATAAAGAATGTTATAATAACTTCTTTGATAGTTGGTTTCTTATTAGGATTACTAACTGGAACAAAATCAAAGAACTAATAAAAATTAAAAAAAATTATTTTCTTTTTTTTCGTGATTTCTTTTCTAATTTCTTATTTTTAGTTGTACTTTGCTTTTTAGATAATTTACAACATGGTTTCTCAGAGAAGATGTAGATATACAATATCTCTAATATACCAACGCTGTTAAATAAAGCAAGTACAATGAACCAAACAAGATGCTCTTTTCTAGCAGATTTCCAAAGCGCCATAAGTTTCCAGACTGCAGACCATATAAATATGACCACTAATAGCCAAAGAGAAACTCCTAATTGAGCAGCAAGTTCATTTAAATAATCCATTTTCACCTCCTATTTTTAAGATAATTCTAAACTTTAAAAATGTTGGTAAAGCTTTTTATTAAAATTTTCTATGGAAAAAGTTGTATGTTGGTGTTGAAGGAATTAGTGATTACTAAAGTTTAAATATAAGTGCTTTTTATGAACTTCATCTTAACTACAATAGGTGGTAATTAAGAGGGATGTCATATACAATATATTGTATATGGTTTAAGGGGGGTAAAATAAGATATGATATGTCCGTATTGTAATTATAAAGAATCAAAGGTTACAGATAAAAGAACTTCTCCTGATGGGATAAGAAGGAGGAGAGAGTGCTTAAAATGCAAAAAAAGGTTTACAACATATGAAAGAATTGAAAGGACTGATTTATATGTTATAAAAAAAGATGGTCGTAGAGAAAAATTTGATATTAAAAAACTTGAAGCAGGAATTGAAAAGGCCCTTGAAAAAAGACCTATCCCGCAGGATAAAATAAACAAGATGATAAGTGCAATAGATGAACAGATAAGGAAAGCAGGAAAAAAAGAAGTTAAGAGTTCAGTTATAGGTGAATTAGTAATGAAGAAACTGAAAAAACTAGATGATGTAGCTTATGTAAGATTTGCATCAGTATATAGACAATTCCAGGATATAAATGATTTTAAACAGGAGGTTAATGAATTATAAATTATAGACAAAAGAGAGGCAAAATGGGTGAAAATTTAGAAGAAAAAACAAACTACAATCCAAATATAAGAAAGGAATATAGTTATAAAGAAGCATTAGAAGCTTCAAAAGATTATTTTAATGGTGATGAACTTGCAGCAGATACTTTTTTGAGTAAATATGCACTTAAAGATTCTTCTAGACAAAAAGGTAATAATAGTTTAGCAAGTATAGTTCTTTATGAGAAAAGTCCAACAGAGATGCATCATAGATTAGCAAGTGAATTTGAAAGGATTGAAAGTAAATATCCTAATCCAATGAAACATGAGGAATTTTTTGAGTTAATGGACCATTTCAAATACATTGTTCCTCAGGGAAGCCCAATGGCAGGTATAGGAAATAACCATCAGATTGTTTCAGTATCTAATTGTTTTGTCATAGGAAATGATGAGAAATCTTCAGACTCATATGGTGCAATAATGAAAATTGATCAGGAACAAGTTCAATTAATGAAAAGAAGAGGAGGAGTTGGACATGATTTATCTTATATAAGACCAAAAGGGATGACTGTTCTTAATAGTGCTTTAACTTCTACTGGAGTTGTTCCGTTTATGGAAAGATATTCTAATTCAACAAGAGAAGTTGCTCAGGATGGAAGGAGAGGTGCATTGATGTTAACTTTGTCTGTTCAACATCCTGATGCTGAAAAATTTATAGACGCTAAACTTGAAAAAGGAAAGGTTACTGGAGCAAATA
The DNA here is from genome assembly GCA_002069705.1 of Candidatus Diapherotrites archaeon ADurb.Bin253. GTDB lineage: Archaea > Nanobdellota > Nanobdellia > Pacearchaeales > GW2011-AR1 > MWBV01. Next base: position 20,931 of record MWBV01000009.1, read on the forward strand.
TTTCCATTAAAGTAACTGATGATTTTATGAAAGCAGTTTATATGAATAAAGATTATCAACAGAAGTTTCCAATAAATTCAGATACTCCTAAATATACTAAAGAAATTAATGCAAATAAATTATGGAATAAGATAATTGAAAATGCTTGGAAATCTGCTGAACCTGGAGTAATTTTTTGGGATACTATGCTTAGAGAATCAATACCTGATTGTTATGCTGATTTAGGATTTAGAACTATGTCAACAAATCCTTGTGGTGAGATTCCATTATGTCCATATGATTCGTGTAGGTTATTGGCTCTTAATTTGGCAGAGTATGTTAATAATCCTTTTACAAAAGAAGCAAAATTTGATTTTGATTTATTTAAGAAACATGTTGGGTATGCTCAAAAGATGAATGATGATATAGTGGATATGGAGATTGAGAAAATTGATAGTATTTTAAAAAAAGTTGAGAGTGATCCTGAGGATGAAGAAACAAAATATGTTGAGAAAAGATTGTGGGAGAAAATAAAAGACAAGACAATTCGTGGAAGAAGAACAGGTACAGGAGTAACAGGAGAAGGAGATATGCTTGCTGCTTTAGGTTTAACATATGGTACAAAAGAAGCAACAGAATTTGCAACAGAAGTTCATAAGACTCTTGCTCTTGAAGCATATAGATGTTCAGTTCAATTAGCAAAAGAAAGAGGAAAGTTTGAGATTTATGATTCTGAAAGAGAGAAAAATAATCCATTTATACAAAGGATAAAAGATGCTGATCCTGCACTTTATGAAGATATGGTAAAACATGGAAGGAGAAATATTTCTATGCTTACAATTGCTCCAACAGGTACAGTGAGTATGATGACTCAGACAACTTCGGGGATTGAACCCGTATTTTCACCAGTGTATGATAGAAAAAAGAAAATAAATCAAAATGATGTTGGTACACGTGTAGATAAAATTGATGAACAAGGAGATAAATGGCAAACATACAAAGTATTTCATCATAAATTTGAAGATTGGCTTAAGATTAATGGTTATGATGTTGAAGAGGTTAAAAAAATAGCTAATGAAAGTATTGTTAGCCCAGAAAAAAAAGAAGAATTAGAGGATATATTAAAAAAATCTCCTTATTATAAGGCAACTGCAGATGATGTTGACTGGGTTCAAAGGATAAAGATGCAGGGAGCAATACAAAAGTGGGTGGATCATTCTATAAGTGTTACAATTAATGTCCCTGAGAATATTGATAAAACTTTAGTTGATAAACTATACAAGACTGCTTGGGAAGAGGGATGTAAGGGAGCTACTATTTACAGAGATGGTTCAAGAGATGGAATTCTTAATAAAGGAAAATTGGAACATATTAATCTTGTTCAAAATAACGTTAAAGCTCATCCTTTGCTAGATATTAAACCTCAGGCAATGAAGTATAGAATTAAGAGGACTGAAGCAGATGATAGTTTGCATGTCATATTAACAAGTGATTTATATGTTGATGACCAAAACAAAAAAGCATATTTTATACCAGATGAAGATTTCCAAGTTAGAGCTCCAGGGGGAGCAGCTACAAGTGTTACATTTGCTCAATCTGGTATGGATAGAACAGAAATATTGAGAGGTCCTGATCCAAAATATGCTGAATTTGTTAAGAGGTTACAATCTCCATTCTCAAATGAAGATGAAGGAATTGGTCCTAGAAGAATAAAGTCGATTGAACATGCTGCAGGTTTAATATTTGAAGATTATTTCTTGAGAAACGGGATTCTTAAGAGAGATGAGATAACAGGAGAATTGATTCAAAATGTTAGAAAAAAGGATTTAAGAAAAGTTGAGAGAGGAACACCTGAATATAATACAATAATCTCTCAAGTTAATTTGTCTGAAAATGATGAAGAAGTTGAAATATCTGGAACTAATGGTAAATTGGATAAGAAATTTTTATGTGGGAGATGTGGTTCAACTGAGTATCATTTTGAAGCAGGATGTCATTCTCCTAAATGTAGGAATTGTGGTTTTGATAATGGTGAGGGTTGTGGATAAATGTGGAGCATAAATTGTTTAAAATGCACGAATTAGCGACTGATATTATTAATAAAAATATTGAGAAGATTATTG
>MWBV01000010.1 GCA_002069705.1 Candidatus Diapherotrites archaeon ADurb.Bin253
AAATCCCATTTCATTACACATCTTCCAGCAAGGCGCTACTCGGTAATCTTTTAAAGTCACTTATTTTAGATTATCTATGAACTTTAGACCAACAAAGTTAAAGGTGATATTATCAATGGTTTTATCTGCTTTATTATGGGTAATTGTATTTGTAACATTCAAAGACCTTATGAATCAAATCCCAAAATTTTTATTTAGATACTTCAGTATGTATAACCTTTCAGAATTTTTTTCTGCTAATAATTTTGTATTATTCTTTACTCAATTTATCTTGTTTTATATAATATTTAGTTTATTACATCAAAAAAAAGTAAAATCAAATTAAGAATTTAGTTTCTAGGGGTAACTTATTTTATATTCCCTTTTATTTTCCTATCTTTTTTTGGATAAGTTTTCCAAGATAATATGCTGAGCCAAAAATAACAATCCCTGGAAGAATAGCTACACCTAATGGAGGGAAAAGAATGCTTGTTCCAACTGCTCCAACTGTCCCTGCACCTATTGTCTCAAGAACCTTAACAGCCTTAGAAACATCTTTTTCAACATTTTTTTGAAGGGCATCTATTTGCATTACTGTCTTTCCTTTTTTCATTACTCTTACTTTTTTGTCTTCTTCAGATACTATTACTACAATATTATCTCCTGTTGCAGCACTTATTGCAGCAGAATGTCTTGTACCAAAATTTTTGAAAATTTTTGTGGTCTTTATTCTTACTCCATATGCTATAACAAAACCTTTTTTATTAATTATTACAGCCCCATCCATTAATGCCAATGATTCTAAAAGTTTAGGATTATTTGATGCTTTAAAGGGAGGAACAGATTGGTCAATTAAAGGAGTATATTTAGTTTCTCCAACAACAAATAATGCTCCTTCTCCTCTTTTTGCTATTCTTAATCCAACTTGTATAAGGACTTCTTCTAATTTTTTATTCTTATTACTTGTTTTTCCTTTTTTTGCTTTCATGTCAATATGTATTTCATATCAATATATAAATTTTTCTTATAGCTATTTTACAACATATATTTTGAGAAAATAGTAAGATTTAAGAAATTGTTGAAACCCATTTTATTATACAAAAAGCCCCGTAGTACAGCGGTCAAGTATACAAGCCTCTGGAGTTTGTGACCCAGGTTCGAATCCTGGCGGGGCTATTTTTCTTATTTTTTTATTTCGAAATCTTTTTATAGTATTTTATATTACAATATTAATGGTGAATGTTATTCTAGTCTTAGTTATCGCATTAATTGCTATAATCTGGTTAAGCCAGGAATTTAAGGAAGTTAAAAATAAATTTTTTACAGTTTTTTTAATCTTACTCCTTGTTTTCACCTGCCTTAGTTTTTCTTATGCTATAAAAGGAAGAGATATTGACTTAAAAACAACTGATGGATTAAAAGAAGCAGGCCATATTTATGTTCTTTGGCTTGGTCAAGCATTTAGAAATATCAAGGTTGTAACAGGAAATGCTATTGGTATGAATTGGAAGTTAGATGAGAATGTCTCAGTTAATGAAAGTGTAAAAAAACCCAAAAAATAAAGTTAGAGTAATATTTATAAATAAACATTCATTATAATAAATATGGTGAAAAAAAAGAGAGTGGTTAAAAAGAAAACAAATAAAAAACCTAAAATTGTTTCTAAAATAGAAAAAAATAAAGTATTCTCTACTAAAGTTGGTTTAGGAGTAGTCCTAAAGAATCTTTCAATTTTCATCTTTCTTTTTTTAATATCTTTAGCATTATATGCTACTGCCATACCTAAAGAAAGCGGGTTTTCTATTCTTTTTGGAATTTTAGCAATTATTTCCTTTTTAATTTCAATGGCATTCTTTTTAGCTTTATTGGCTCTATTGATATTAAAGTGGATGAAAAAATAAAAATATTAAATTTCCTTAGTTTTTCTTAATAATATTTTTATGTATAACTTTACAATTTAAACAATTCATAACAGACAAATTTATTTTAAGCCACAGCCGAGGATTGAACTCGGGACCTTTACCTTACCAAGGTAACGCTCTACCTACTGAGCTACTGCGGCTTATTTGATTATTTGATTTTTACTCAGGAGGTTATTAATTCCAACATATTTATAAAACCTTTTTATTAATAAAAACTTATGACAAAAGAAAAAAAAGAAGAATCTAAATTGCAAAAACTCAAGGAAAAATATAAAGATTTGAAAAAAGAGTATAATCTTCCTGAATTTGATGAATTAAATAAAGAATTTTCAATAGAAAAAATTTCAGATGTTGAAACAGATTTCTTAATGAGAGAAATTGGAAGAGTAATGTCAGATAAATTTTCAAGTTATTTGAGAATTACAGAGATGATGCTTAACCCTATTAATTCTCCAATATTTGTTTTTTCTATGGTGAAAGCAATGGGGGAAGATGAAAAAAAGAAATTGTCTGAAGCATATAAAGAACTTACAAAAATAGAACTTAACCTGATTGAACTTGATGTGAATTTTTCAATGAAAAAGCAAGCAGAATTCATTATTAACTCTTATAAATCTTGGAAAGAGATAAAAGGGTATTTTTCTGAAGTTATATCAAAGGTAAAATCTAATTGGGATAGCAAACATGAAGACAACAATAAAGCCTATTTTGGCTAACTTAATTTTTTAATTATATCTTCTAAATTTATTTCCAATATTGCAACAGGCATTTTTATTTTCCAATTCTTCAATATCTTAGGATGCACTTCACCCATAATTCCTATTTCTTTATTTTCAAAAAGTATATTTGTTGTTCTTCCTTCAATTAAATAATTTGAAGGAGAATCATTTTCCTTAAAGTCTATCTTTAAATCCAAAGACTTAGCTAAATAATTCAATATTTGTTTTATTTCAGTGAAATTACCGGGAGTTATAGCTATAGCAAGGTTTTCCTTCTCTTGAATATTTTGTTTTAAACTAAACACTGTCCCTATCTCAAATATTTTTTGGGGATATTCTGAATCTACATTCTCAGATAAATTTTTCAATAAAAATGATGAAATATCCTTTCTTAATAGATTATATTCTGTTTTTGAATTCTCAAGATAAATAATATCTTTTTCTTGTTTTTCTGAAACATTCATATTTTCAAACCGAGATTCTTTATTTGTGAGATGATAATTTGAAACTTCAAGAAGACCTAATCCTGTAAGTATCTCAGAGATTTTTCTTTTTATTATCTCTTCTGAATTTTCTTTACCTATAGTAGATATTTTTGGTATTTCTGGATTTAAGTTCCCATATCCATATCCTATTGCAACATCTTCAATCAAGTCCACTTCATGTAAGATATCTGATCTCCAAGCTCCAATCTCAACTTCCTTTGTCTTAGGATTATAATTATGTCCCATTCTTTCAAGCAATGTTTTTATTTTCTTTTCATCTATATTTATTCCTAGAGTTTTGTTTGTATTTTCAAGAGAAATTTTCATTTTTTCAGATTCCAATACAGGAGATATTTTTTCTGGAGCTCCTTTTAATTCCATTTGGTAAATCTTTCCTCCCATATCTGCAAATACAATTACAAGTATATTCAAACATTTTTTTAAAGTCTTAAAATCAAAACCAGAGCATTCAATAAATACATCTTTTGTTTCTGTTGTTACTTTTCCTGTCATTTGTGAATTAATTATAGGAGGCATGCTTAAGATGTTATTATTTGCATCTACAAATACAGGAAATTTAGATTTCCCTGCTAATAAGTGAGAATACTCTTTTCCTGCAGGATGTTTTTGCAATATCTGCAATCCAGACATTTCTTTTTCTGATTCCAAAGGTATAAATTTGATGTAATCTGGTTCAAGAGCTTTCAATGTAATTGGAAGTTTTATTTTTTCAAGAGGATAAATTCCTATTGCTACTTTTTTTCTTTTTCTCCCCATTGTTAGATGTAATTTTTCTTGTATTCCTATGATTTCTTTTATTTTTTCTTCATCTAATTTAAGCCCTTTTACAATAGCACACGCAGTATAAGGCCGAACATCTTTTGTGGAAGAATCAATGATTACTCGATAATCTTTTTCAGGTTTATTTGTTTCATATTTTCTTAATCCAGGTTTCTTACCTAAGAAAGCTAGAAAACATCTTTTAAATCCTTGGTAAGAGAGTAAATCTGGACGATTTGCAAATACCTCTATTTCAATTGTTTCATCATCAAATGTCTCTAAAGGAGTTCCAAACATTGAAATCTTCTCCTGCATTTTTTCATCAAGTTTCCCTATTTCTTTTTCAAATATTTTTCTACTAAAAGTTATATTTGCCATTTTATTTTTTTATTTTGTCTGCAACTTTTTTTAATTCTTCAGGAGACCTTTTTGGACCAACTAATGTAGTTATATATCCCGGATATTCTTTAAAATAAACATTACCAGTTAAATCTCCAAATTTTGCAGTATTAACATTATGCATAGGGTATAATTTTGTGTGTATATGATTCACTCCCTGTCCTTCAAATACCATTGCAACTCTTTCTACATTTAATCCTTTTTCTAGGATTTTTGCAACTTCTTTTGATGCATTTAATAATTCTGCATAATTCTTATCAGGTAAATCAAATATATATGAATTAAAGTGATTTTTTGTTATTACTAATGTCATTCCCTCAGTATTTGGATTTATATCTAATATTGCCAAATGTTTTTCATCCTCCCAAATTTTTACAGAAGGTATTTCTCCACTTGCTATCTTACAGAATATACAATCATTGTTTTTTTTATTATCTGTTTTTTCCATTTTACTGTTTCATCCAAAATTTCATTTTTCTTAGTTGAGTGAGATTATTTTTGTATAATTCTCTTAAATCTTTTATATTATAGTAATCCATTATTATTCTGTCAAATCCTTGTCCCCAAGCTAAAACAGGTACATGTTCTCCTAATAAAGGAACAGTTATTTCAGGACGGAACATTCCTGCTCCTCCAAGTTCAATCCATTTCTTTTTTTCAGGATGAAAAACTTCAACTTCAACAGAAGGTTCAGTGTAAGGGAAATATCCTGGTCTGAATCTTACATTTTCAAATCCCATTTTTTTGTAGAATTGTTTTAAATATCCTAAAAGATGTCTAAAATTTGCATCTTTATCTATAACTATTCCTTCTGTTTGATAGAACTCAAATCCATGAGCCCAATCAACTGTTTCATTTCTAAAGCATTTTCCTATTGCAAAAAATTTTGCAGGTAATTCTTCTTTTTTCAGATTTGCCAATGTTCTTGAAGATAAACATGTAGTATGGGTTCTTAGAACTAATTTCTTTGCCTCTTCTTCATCCCAAGAATATTGCCATCCTTTGCTTCCAGAAATTCCTTTTTCATGGGTCTCTTTTACTTTTGAAACTATTTTTCTGTCTTCAAGTTCAACTTTTTTGTTTATAAAAAAAGTATCGTGCATCTCTCTTACTGGATGGTCCTGTGCAGTAAATAAAGCGTCAAATGTCCAGAATGAACTCTGGATAATATCTCCTTTCATTTCCTGAAATCCCATCTCTGTCCATATTTTTCTTGCATAATCTATTGATTGGTTTACAAAGTGTCTTTTACCACCATTTATCTCAGGCACAGGAGAAGTAACATCATATCTCCTAAATCGTTTTCCTTTCCAATTAGACTCTTTTTTTAATATTTCTGGAGTTATTTGTTCTATCAATTCCTGTGTGCTTATTTTAGATTTAAGTATTTCTTTTCCTAATGGTGTTATTTCAATGTTTATTTTTTTATCTTCTTTTATCCCTATTATTTGTTTTCTATTTTGGAGGTTTTTTAATGCAAGCAGATACTCTGGCTTTAGAGTTTCATAATCTGTTGGAAGATTTTCCAAAAACTGTTCTTCAAGTGTCTTTTTTGATATTTCAGATTTACTTGCATTTAATATTATTTTTCCATTTTTTAAATCAATCAATGCTTTTTTCTTTAGAGCTCCAATAGATGCCTTGAACTCTTCTTCTGAAAGATTACCTTCTTTTTGTGCATCTTGTAAAGAAACTATATGTTTTTCATCTAATAAATTTAATAATCTTCTTTCAGGTAATCCTTTTTTCAAATATAATGCCCCATTAACATCTAATTCTATTATTTTGTTTTTAATATAATTTATTTTTACTATTTCTTTATTCTGTAAATATTCTAAAGACCTAATAACTGATGTTTTATCTAAATTTGATTTTTTACATATCTCACTTATCTTTTCTCCCAAGTAAGGCAAAATTTTCTTTTCATTAGGGCTTAAAGATTCAATAATTTTAGTTTTATCCATTTTAATATATTTTAATATTAGATGAGACCTATTTAAAATTGTTTTGTCATCCAAGTAGGCATTCCAAGAACTAACCCTAAAGATTTCAAATCATAAACATTTCTTTTGTTTTTTTCTTTTAATGCAATAAATTTCATAGCCACTTTGTTTTTATTGCATATTTCTATGTTTTGCCTTATTCTTGCAAATATATCTGATTTCTTTTTGTAATTTGTTTCTTCTATAATTTCATCTAAATTTATTCCCAAACATATACCCTTCTTGTTCATTGTTTTTGCCATAACTTGATTAAATCCTGAATTTCTTTGTTTTTGAAAATCTTTTCTTTGATTTAATGTTAAAAGAAGAACATTTATCTCCAGTTTTTCAATAACTTTCCTATTTAGTTCATCATCTTCTGAAAAATAAATTATTTGTTTTCCTTGTTCCTTTGCTTTTTTCACTTCATTTTTAAGTTTATTGAAATCTTTTTGTGTTAGGAGTATCTGTGTATCTTTCATTTATCCAGAAATCTTTGTACCTATAAATTTCTTTCCATTAAGGAGATTATCTAATTGCCTCATATCTTTTCCAAGAATATATGTGTTTATTTTATTGGTTTTTATTGTTTTTGAAGCTGTTTGGTCAAGTACAAAATGTTGTCCTGGACGGAATTTTATCTTATCTACTATTTTCTTAAATTCTTCCCAAGATATTTCATGGATTAATTTAGCATTTTTGAACTCTTTTGGGTTTTTATCATACAAACCATTAACATCTGTTAAATTTATGAATTCGCACTTAAATTTTTTTGCTATTTCAGATGCTGTTGAATCTGAAGTTTGATTAGGACGATATTCAAGGGCACCACAAAAAACAATATCATATTTTTTTATGTATTTTTTAACTTCCCTTATTTTTTTGGGTATCCCTCTTTTTTGGTCTTGATTGAAAAAATAGCTCATAAATCTTGCATTCGTTCTTGTAGCTGAGATTCCAGCATAACTTTGGAATAAAGTATTCATTCCAACTTTTTTTAAAGCACTTATGTATTTTCTTGCTATATTTCCCCCTCCACATACAACGATGAATTTGTAATTGCTTGTATTTTTTAGAATTGTTTTTTTGAAGCTTTTAAGATATTTAGTATTTATTTCATCAGGTATTATTAAACTCCCTCCTAGACTTAAAACAATCACCTTTTTTTCCATTTTTATTATAATTTAACTTTAGTTTTTATATCTTGCTAAATTTAAATTTACTTAACAGTAAAAAGCTTATCATCCTTAACATCAAATACATCCATCCTCACCCCAGAATCTATCCATCCATGAGCATAATTTAATGCAGCAAAACAATTAACATAATCTTCTTTATTTTTGAAATGTTTTGCATCTGAGAGGTAATTTTCAACCATATCTATTATCTCTTTTGCATAATTTTCCTTTCCTTTTATTATATTTTTCTTAACTTCTTTAAGTGCCTTTTCTGTTATTTCAAAATATTTATTTATTTTTTCAAGAGTTATCTTATCTTTCATCTTATAATTAAATTAAGATAATCTTTAAATATATCTTTTTGCTTATTCTTCAATGGACAAGAGTAAAAAGAGGTTGTTTTTCGGAGTAGCTTTTGTAGTATTATTCTTAATGATATCAGGGGTTTTTGCAGAATCATTAGGTTTAACAAGTGGAACCAGAGAAGCAATAGATAAAGTTATTGGTAATAATGGTATAGATAAAGACAAAGTTAAATCAATTGATAAGGTAGATTTTGAAGCACTTCCTGATCAAGTTAACCTAAAGGATATTGACACAACTAATTTAGCAGTATATGAAGTAGATTACGGTGGAGAGAGTCCTGTTTTTGTTATAACTGCTTCTGATGAATTGTTTGCTTCAAAAGAAACTGAGAAAGTTTACAAAAAAATGCTTTTGAATTTTGGTAAAAATGGAGAGGTAGAAACCTCAACTTTCCTTAACAGCGCAACAGGAGTTGAAGGAAATTATGACAATGGTTATGTTATGATGAGGGAAGGAAGTATAACAGGAATTTCAACAAGTTTAGAAGCTGTTAGTGGAGAAGGAAATGTAGAGATAATTATTAATATAAATGGGGAACCTATAGGATTTAGAAACACGATTTCTGTTGATTCGGCTGGATTCAAGAAAGATTATGACACACAATCTTTAGGAGTTGTTAAATTTAACAAAGGAGATATTATCTCTGTTTCTGTTAAATTAGATGGGGGAGTTATTGTAAAAAATATTATTAATTTGATAGAAATTTCAACAGAATAAAATTATATTTTTATTTTCTAACAAAATTTAAATAAGATAATTATTTTATTTGGTTATAAAAGATGGCGTATAAAAAATATATTAAAAGGAACGGTAAACTTTACGGTCCTTATATTTACGAGAGTAAAAGAGTTAATGGCAAAGTCGTTTCAGAATACCACGGAAGTGAAGAACCTAAAAAAGAAAAAGGTGTTAAAATAAATCAATTTAACTATAAAAAAATATTCTTGTTTTTTATTGGAGCCATATTACTTGCTGTTTTAATTTATTTTTTTATTTTTAATATTAATAAAAATAGTTTTTCAGGTAATGTTATTGCTAGTATAAATAGTTTCTATGAACAAGGAAAAATATTGGACGGTGTTTTAGAATTTTCTTTAAATGAAGGAGAGTTAATTCCAGCTTCTTCAAAAATTATTTTTGAAAATTCAAATATTAGCCAAGAGTTCAATTTAAGAGATTTTTTAGATAGCCCTATTTCTGAAGGAAAATATTATGTCAAAGATGTTGAATTAGAAGGAGAAGGAGAAGGATATGGGTTAGAAGGAAAGAGGGTGATTTATCCTGAGTTATCTTTTACTCTCAAAATATACCAGACAATAGATGATGATTCAGAAGAGAATACAGAAGTTTTAGAAGAAAATCCTACTGAAGAAAACATATCTACTCCTATAACAGGTAATTCAATAAAATCTTCTGGGAGATTTTTAAGTTCTTTTTTCAGAACAACTGGAAGTGTTATTTCTATGGAGCTTAAGCGAGATATTCAAGGCAAAGTATCTAAAGACAACGAATTTGTCTATGAATTAAACGAAGGAGAAGAAGCGGAATTAGAATTGAAAAGTGTTTATTATGGAGAAGAAAATCTTCCTGATAAAACAATTGAATTAAAGAAAGAAGATAATAAAATAATTATAACCACAGAATATTCTTTTGTTGAAAAAGGTTATGGGAAAGATTATTTAGGTTCTAAAAATAAAAAATTGACTTTAAATTTAGAAGATTTTAATTTATCTGTTGAAGAAGGAGATTTAATTGTCAAAGTTATTTACGAAGATGATGAGATATTTTCATTAAACACTGTTATTAAAGAAGGGGAAAAAATTTCAGATGAGCTAATAGAAATTCCATTAGAAGAGGAAAAAGAACCAATACTAAATGAAGAAGTTGAAATCAAACAAGAAGAACCTATTTTAATTAGAGATATTGGTAAATCTTTAACTTCCAAAGAAAGAGAAGTCATATTAAACAAATTCGGAGAGAGTTCTATACAAGTTATTAATTCAGAAAAATTCAAAGATAGAATAATTATCAATTATGCTCTTGGAGAATATTATATAGAATATTCTTATGATTCGGATTTAGATAAAAATACTTTAGATTCTTTAATGGAAGAAGACAGAATAAAGTTTCTTAAAGATATAGCAAAATCTCTTGTTCAAGAGGAGAATTTAGCAGAACCTATAAATGATTTTAAGGATAATTATACATTCTGATTCATTTCTTCAAAACTCATTTTATTTATTGTAAATTTTATTCCTGCAACACTGGATATCACAGCTAGAAGAACAAGTCTTCCTGAAACTACTTTATATATTCCTTCTTGAACAGGTATTTTTGTTTCTTTGGAAAATCTATTTATTATATCTTCAATCTCTTCTTTTGTTAAAACTATTGCTGTCTTCTTAGCTCCCATACCTCCTTTAACTCCGATGTTTTCATTTGCACCATAACATTCTATTCTTTTTACCATAGGGTCATTAATCAAAGGATTCAATTTCCCTAAATCAATACTCTTGTTTATTGGTACTGGTTTTAAATACTGAATATGTGGAGGAAGATTTACATCTGGCATCCATAATTCTATTTTCCTAAACGGGTCTTGGTAAGGTATATTTTTTACTATTATTTGAGAAACTTCTGGGCGAGGTTCATTTCTATATAGAGGTTTATTAGTAACTTCTATTTGCTTTTTTTCTTTTATCTTTTCTTTTTTAAAAGTATCTCTAAAAGGACTTATTTCAGGGATTACATGGGTATCAAACATTCCTATTGCAGGACGCAATATTGAACGTGTTCCTTCCATTCTCTCTTCTTGTATTTCTTCTCTCCTCCTTATTTTATCACGTATTATTTCTTTTTTAGTTAGGGGCTTAGGCGCCACAACTTCTTCTTTTTCTAAGATAGTCTCTAATTTCAAAATATCTGCATGTGTAGAATGAATTATTAATTGTCTTGTAAACTCAAGTAAAAATGCTTTTTTAAATTCTATAAAACTCGGTTCTTCTTTTAGTTTTTTTATCTTAGTGTCCATTTGAGGAGATAGGTTTATGATATTCTTCAGTGACCCCTCCTATCATAGAAGTTTTTTGAATTGGTTTAAACATTGAAGGTTGAGGGGCTTGTGATTGTTGTTGAGGATATCTTTGATTTAATTGTGAAGGAAAATATCCTTGATTTGCAGGAGGAGTTGGAGCAGGTTCATTCATTTTATCATGCATCAAAGTTAATCCTCTTGCAATAGTTCTATTTTGTTCTAAAACTGTTTCTAATCTCTCCAGTATTTTTGCATTTTCCTTATTATTTTTTTCAACATCAAAATCTTTTTCAGCAAGAACTTTGGCAGATGTTTCAAATAATTCTAATAATTTAGATATTTGATTAGTCAAATCATCAAATTTTACTGAAAGATTAACCATTACTTTTTGTAACGATACAAAATTATCTATAAGGACCTTTTCCAATTCTTTATTTTTCTTTTCTTTGGAAACTTTTTTAATTCTACTTTTATTTTTATCCACACTCTTTTTAATCATAGTTTATACACGAATTAAATATTTATAAATATTTATAATTGAGTAATTTTACTTTTTTACCTCTCATGTAGCTTTTCTATTCCTTTTATTACAGGTGTTTCTTCTGATTTATTCTCTTTTGGAGTATACTTTCTTGGTTCTTGGTCTGTTCCTTTTATTATATTTTCTTCTACCTCTTTTATGCAGTTTACTATTTTTTCAGTATCTTCTGCTTTCATACATATTATATCAATTCCCTCTTTTATTAAGAAAGGAATTAATTCTTCTTTTTTTTCTGATTCAAGAATTATACTAGTTTTTACTCCTTTTTTCTTAGCTACTCTTATAATATAAGATAATTGATAAAGTATAGCTGGATGCAACTCATTATACAAATATGAAACATTCTTGTTTCTTTTATCTATAGAAAGAATATTTTGTGTTAAATTGTTTATATCTATTGAAATAAAGTTTATTCTTTCATCACATATTTGATTTATTAATTGTACAGATGCAGGAGTTTCTATGGAGACTCCAACCCTCACTTCTTTAAAGTTTATTTTATCTAATATCTCTTTTACTTTTCGCAATTCTTCTATCTGAACTAAATTAGGTATTATTATTCCAACTTCCTTGCCTGATTCACTTACTCTTTTAAATGCATTTAATTCTGCTTCAAGTATTTCTGGATTATTTAGACTAAACCTTATTCCATGTAACCCCAATCTAGGATTAGCTTCTTTTTCATTAGGTGTGCCTTCTAATTCTGGAAATTCATCACCTATAATATCTGATGTTCTTATCCACAATTCATTAAAATGTTCTGCTATCTTATTTAATTCTTTGAAAATTATATCTTCATATTCTTTTACTGCATTTTTTGTTAGATAATACTTTGGATGCTTTCCAGATTCCAAAATTATGTCCTCTATTTTAATTATCCCAGCAGATTTAATTCCTGTGTGTATTGCTCTATCTACAAAAGAAGGAGAATTAATTATAAGTTTTACTTTTGTTTTTGTTTTTGTTGCTACTGGTTTTATCTCTTGTATTTTCTCTGGTTCTACAGGTTCTTTTATTTCTCTTTTTATATCTTCCTCTATTTTGATTTCTTTATTTGAATGATTTGTTTTCATCTCTCTTGTTTGAACTAAATAAATATCTTCACCTTCAATTGCAAATTCAATACATTGTGGTCTCTTATAATGTTCTTCAATTTCTAAAGATAATTTAGCTAATCTTGTTAATTCTCTTTTTGTTAAAACCTGTTGTTTTGACTTTTCTTCTCTTAGGGGTATTGTTATCCTACTTCCTGAAGAATCTCTTGTAATTGCTATTTCCTTTTTTGCAACTTTTATATCAATTATTTCTAGATTTTTATTGAGCACATATTCATCAGGAGTTATTATCTTTGAAGATGCACCTTCTCCAAGACCCCATATTGCTTGAATTATCATGTTCTCGTCTAAATTATTTGGGTTCTTACTAAAAATTACTCCAGATTTATTAGAATCTACCATCTTTTGAACAATTACTGCGAGTTTTATTGGAGAATCCTTTAAACCCTTTTTATATCTTGCATAAATTTCATTAGGAGTGAATAAAGATGCAAAGCATTTTTTTATGTGTGTAATTAGTTCACTTTCTCCTTTAACATTCAAAAATGAATCTTGCTGAACAACTAACCCCTCTTTGGGATTGTTTCCAGCTGGTGCAGAAGAACGAACAGCAACAAAAATAGGTTCTTGTGCATTTTGCAGAATATCCAATGCAGAACCATAAATATCACTTAAATCACCTGCTCCTAAACTATCATATGCATCTAATATCTCTTCTTCTAAAATTTGAGGCATATGTGCTTCCATTATACCATTTCTTATAACTTCAGCAATATCATTCAAAAGGATTGGATCTTCATAATTTATCTTTTCAAGTAATCCTTTTATTTTATTATTTAAGCCAGGAGAATTTTCCAAAAAATAATCATAAGCTTTTGTTGTTACAATAAATCCAGGAGTTATAGGTAATTTTAAATTATATATTTCACTCAAATTAGCTCCTTTTTCACCAACCAAATTCTCAGAATCTTTTCCTAAATCAGAAAACCACTTCACCAACTCAGACCTTTCATCAGAAGAGTTGTTTGTTGCCTCTCTTTGATTCATAATTTCACTAAATAATTTATATTAATAAATGTTTGGGGTTTTTAGTTAGATATTGCTTCTGCTGGGCAGTTTTTAATTGCCTCTTTTATGGACTTTGCATTTTTTTTAGCATCTACTCCTGATTTTACACCTGCTTTTCCATCCTCTTCCATGTGAAAAATTTCAGAATATGTTGCAGCACATGCTCCGCACCCAATGCATTTATTTTTATTCACTTTCACCATTTTATTTTACTTGGTGAAATTTAGGCAAGTTTATAAATATAATGTTGAAACGGGCTTTGTTTAAAAAGTAGTTTCTGTCAAAAAATTAACTTTAATTTTAATCCATTAGTTAAGTTTATAAAGATAAATATTCATATTTATTTATGGCACTAGGAGCAGGATTATGGATTTTAATTATATTAGTTGCATTCTTAATAATTGTTCTTATTGGATATTATAACAGATTTACAGTCCTTTCTAATAGAATAGAAAATTCACTTGGACAGATTGATGTTCAATTGAAAAGGAGAGCAGATTTAATCCCAAACCTTATTGAAACTGTTAAAGGTTTTGCTAAACACGAAAAAGAGGCAATAGCAGCAGTTACAAATGCAAGAAAAGCATTGGTTAGTGCAACAGATTTACCTTCAAGATTAAAAGCAGACAAAGGACTTGAAGGAGCATTAGGAAGATTATTTGCAATTGCTGAAGGATACCCTGATTTAAAGGCTAATACTAATTTCTTAGAATTACAGAGAGAATTAACTTCAACAGAAGATAAAGTTGCTTATTCAAGACAATTCTACAACGACTCAATTCTTGATTACAATAATAAATGTAAGACTTTCCCAGGAAAAGTATTTGCAGGAATCTTTGGATTCAAAGAAAAAGAATACATTAAGATAACTGAAGAAGAAAGAAAACCTGTTAAAGTTAAGTTTTAAATATAGTTTATTTTCTATTGTTGATTAACCTATTAGTTTACCATACTTTCCAAAATGATAAACATCATCACGTCCAACAACATATGTCTCAAAAGATTTTAACTTATTTTTAGGTATTAGTTGTTGATAAGATTCTCCTTTTTTATATTCAGATATTTCTGTTCCTTCAGTAATACTGAAAAAACTTGGAACTATTATAAATTGCTTTTTTTTATATTTTCCAACAAGAAAGCACTTATATTTTTCACGTTTTATATTAATTTTATCACAGATTAAAACAGCTGGATGAACATGGCTTGTAACTATTGTTTTTATCTGTTTATCATATAATTCTAGAAAGTCTTTTTCTCCATGAGTAAATGCAATATCCCCTTCTATATAAAAATCATTTAGTTTGTAATCACTTAATGTAAAAGTATCATGATTTCCTCGTATAAGAATTATATCCTCTTTTGGAACATGTTTTTCTAGAAATCTCAAAAAGTTTCTTAAGTCCGATACTTCCTGTTTTTGAAAATGAAAGTGGTGTTTCATATCTCCAAGAAGGATTATCTTTTTTAATCTATAAATTGCCTTTATTCTTTTTATTATAATTTCAATTTCTTTTTTTGTTTCTTCTAATTGATTAAATAAAAGATTTATTCCCTGATCTTTTATCATTGAGTCATATCCTAAGTGTAAATCTCCTATTGCAAGAATCCCTTTTTTAGGAAAGAAAAGTGTTTTTGAGATGAATGTAAAATCTTTTGATTTATTTTCTCTTTTCATTTTATCTCTCCTGGTCTTTTAAAAATTCCTCATAACTAAATTCTTCTGGGTCTTGTCTACGAGCTATTTCCTGAATATATACCTTATGCATTCTTTGAAGAAAATCTTGTTTATCTTCTATCTTCATTAAATCAAGATGTCCTTGAAGTATGAGATTTAGTGAAAATGGAGAAGGCAATTTTACATGATTATAACTTAATTTTACTTTTCCTGAATTTATCCAATCAAGAACTAATTTAGTACTTTCAATATCCATTAAATCTTCTAGGACTTCTCTTTTTGCTTCTTTTAATATTGGAAATTCTTTGGATATTTTTTTAACTGAACTTATCAAGAAGTGGGATTTCATTTGTTGTTTTTTAATAGATTTAGTAGCACCCTTATATGTTCTTAAAATCATCAAACCTCTTGTTGCACAGTGCCTGAACTTCTTTGTAAGAACATCTGTCTTTTCAATAGCTTGTTTTAATATCTCTTCTATATTCTTGGAATTAATCTGTTCAAATGCTTTTTCTATTTTGGTGTTTTCAGAAGAAAGATAAAATCCTCTATCAGATATTCCTACTTCAACATCTCTTTTTGCAGAACCTTTAGCCCCCATTAAATATGCTAAAGCACGAGAGAGAGCATCATTTACTCTTCTACCATACATCGAGTTTACAAGAATATATTTTTTATCATCTCTTTCATCTGTATATTTTTCAATTGTTATTGTATCTATATCTGGTATTTCAGAAAAATGGAATTGTTGATAAAAATATTCATAAATCTCTTCTGAGACCTCCATTGAAGTATAAGTATATTTTCTTATAAATTCCTTTATTTTTTCTTTATCCAGATTTTTTTCAAACCTTTTTCTCATTTCTTTTCTAAATTTAGATATTTCCAAAGCAGAATCAAAACTTAATGGGAGAGTCTCTGAAAACCAAGAAGGTATTGTAGGGTTTCTATCTGGAGCAGGTTTAACTGTTAAATTCATCCCTTTTGTGTATAAATAAGCATATTTACTTCCACCTAAAACAAAAACATCTCCCTTATGCATTCTATTCATAAAAGATTCATCAATAACACCTATCTTCTCTCCTGTCTGAAGTTTTACAGTAACAAAAGATTCTTCTGGAATTGTTCCAAGATTTGTTAAATATAATACTCTTGCTAATTTACCTCTTTTACCTATTTCTTTTGTATCTTTATCATACCAAATTTTTGCATAAACTTTGTCTTTTTCTAAATCATATTCTCCAGATAAATAACTTATTACAGAAAGAAAATCTTCTTTAGTTAACTTTTGATAACAATAACTTTTTCTTATTAGATTAAGAAGGTCTTCTAATTTCCAATGTTGACTTATTGCCATCCCAAAAATTGTTTGGGAAAGAACATCCAAAGCATTTTTTGGAAAATGTATTTTATCTATTCTAGCCTCATACATTTCTTTTTGAATTACAGAACATTCAATTAAATCATCTCTATCTAATACAATAAATCTTCCTTTTGCTGTCTCGTGTAATTTATGTCCTGCTCTTCCTACTCTCTGAAGAGCTCTTGAAGAAGCTTTTGGACTACCTAAAAGAATAACTAAATCAATATAACCAATATCTATTCCTAATTCCAAAGAAGTTGAGCATACAACTACTTTCAAGTTTCCTTGCCTGAGATTTTCTTCAATTGCAAATCTATGTCCTTTACTTAAAGAAGAATGATGTGCTGCAATATTTTCATCGGTATAATCTACAGGAAATTTATCTTTCAGATAATTTACAATTCTTTCTGTTGCTGAACGAGTATTTGTGAAAATTAAAGTTGTTTTATGTTCCTTAACTAAATCGTGTATTAAACGATACATATGAATGTGTGGTTTATTTTCCAAGATTAAATTTGCTGTGGGTATTAAAACATCTAAATCAAGTTTTTTATGGGAATGAACTTTTGCAATTTTTACTTTTCTGTCTTCATCTATTCCAACCAAATATTTTGCAACTTCTTCTAAGGGTTCTATTGTTGCACTTAAACCTATTTTAACAGGAATTGTTTTTGCAATTGAGTTGAGCCTTTCAACATTTAAACTTAAAAAAGAACCTCTTTTATTTCCTAAAGAGTGTATTTCATCAATAATACAATATTCTACATCCTGAAAAGATTCTACAAATTTCTTTGTTGTTAAAACAATTGCAAGAGATTCAGGAGTTGTTATAAGAATGTGAGGAGGGTTTTTTACCATTTTTGCTTTTTCAGAAGCAGTTGTATCTCCTGTTCTTAAACCAACAAGTATTTTCTGGAGATTTATTCCCTTTGATTTTGCAAGTTCATTTATTTCTTCAAGAGGTTCTATAAGATTTTTGTGTATATCATTATTAAGAGCTTTTAAAGGAGAAACATAGATGCAATAAACTTTCTTTTCAAGTTTATTTTTTTCTGACAAAGATACCAACTGATTCAATATTGAGAGAAATGCTGTTAGAGTTTTACCTCCTCCTGTAGGTGCAGATATAAGTATATTCTGTTTATTATGGATGTTCATTACTCCAAATTTTTGAGATTCTGAAAAATCCTGGAATTTTGAGAAAAACCATTCTCTTACAAGTGGGTGGAGTATTTTTTCTATTTCTTCTCTGGAATATTGGACTGCTTCTGAAACAATTGTCATTTAAGTTACCTTTTACATTCAATTCTATAGAAACCTCTTCAATCCCTGATTTAAATTAATTAAGTGTCATTATTTAAGGGTTTTGGTTATTTTGGTTAATCTTAAAAAGCCATTTTTCTATATCTATATATGGAAAAATATCAAAGAATTGATTTTAGAGACCAGATTTCAAAAAATAAAAGAAAATCGTTTTTTCTAATATTAATTGTTGTTTTAGTGATTATAGCATTAGGGTATGTTATTTCCCTAGCTTTTGATCCTGTTTGGTTTTGGTTTATAATGATATTTTCAATCATTTTCTCAATTTCCTATACTCTTATTAGTTACTATAATTCACATAAAATTTCAATTAAGAGTGTTGGAGCAAAAAAAGCAGACAGAAGCAAGTATAAAGATTTTTACAATATTGTTGAAGGTTTAACTCTAGCTTCTGGACTTCCTATGCCTAAACTTTATGTTATGCCCTCTAATCAAATAAATGCCTTTGCTTCTGGAAGAGATCCTAAACATGCTGTTATTTGTGTTACTGAAGGAGCTTTGGCTAAACTAGATAGAAGAGAATTAGAAGGAGTTTTAGCACATGAATTAGGACACATTGGAAATTACGATATAAGATATATGACATTAGTTGCAGTCATGGTTGGAATGGTTGCAATTATCTCTGAAATGTTTTTAAGAAGTTTATGGTTAAAAGGGGGAGGAGATAATGATAATAATAAATTAGGCATAATCCTCTTGATAATAGGTATTCTTTTAGCAATTCTTGCTCCTATTGTTGTTCAGTTAGTTCAACTTGCAATTTCAAGAAAACATGAATATTCTGCAGATGCAACTGCAGTTAAATTCACAAGATATCCTCAAGGGTTAATTGGAGCTTTGAAAAAAATAAAACAAGATTACTCCTATGAAACTTCTGAAAAGAAAGTGAGTAAAGCAATTGCTCCATTGTTTTTTGCTAGCCCTTTAAAGAATCTTACAAGCACACATCCTCCAATTGAGAAGAGAATAGAAGCTTTAGAAAGAATGTAATTTCAAAGCTGTTTTAATTAGTTTTAAAAACCTTTATTTATTGGATTAATTATGAGCTTTATAAGAGGTGCAGTAATTACACTATTTGGTCTTGTTTTGACAATTTGTATTCTTTTAATGAATGTTTCCATAACATTTGCTTCTTCTCTTGATTATGATGACCTTAAACCTGCTTTAGATAATTCAGCAAATGGGGTTATTGATAGTATTGTAGATTTTGAGGAAGTTTTTGGAGAAGAATTAAACAATTATTGTAACATTGATAGTCAGTATACTTTTAATTATGGAAATGAAAGCTTTGCAATACCTTGTGAAGTCATTGAAGAAGGGGAAGATTCTATAGCAATTTATATTCAAAATAATTTCATTGAACAAATTTATTATGCAGATTATAACTGTAAATTCTGGGAATGTGTTAAAGAATCTGAAGTTCCTTTTGTTCTTATTTCTGATAAAGCAAGAGTATATTGGGCAGGTAAAGCTATTTTATTGGCTATAATGTCTTTGGTTTTATTTGGTTTGATTTTTTTAGTTGCTGAAAATAGACCATCCAAGTTTATTTCTTTTGGGATTCTTTTAGCTCTTTGTTCATTACCTTTTAAAAATATGAATTGGATTTTAAAGATAGTTCCAGCTCAGGTTGCTCCTTTATTCTCACTCTTTTCACAGAAAGCTCACACAGTATTTGTAATAATGTTAATTATCTCAATTATCCTTGCATTAATAGGAATAGTTGCATTAATATTTGGATGGAAAATGAAATTCAAAGAAGAGAATTTAGAGAATAAAAAATCTGCTTCTTTAAATCAAATTTCCAGAGAGGAAATTAGAGAGATGATTAGAGAGGAATTATATAAAAAAGATATTTCAAAGAAAAAAACCAACAAATCTAATTTACCAAAGAAAAAAAGGAATTAATTTTTAATAAAATCCTTTAATCAAAGATTTAGGGTCTGTACTTTTTTCAGTATTTTGATTTGTATTCTGTGATTTTTCTTTAGGAGGTAATGTATTATATTTTGTTCCTCCACTTGCTTCCCCTGTTTTTTTGTTCATAAAATTTTGCATGTATCTTGAATGTCCTTCATCATGATATTTCATGTCTTTAATTTTGTAACACACTACTCTTTCATTATCTTTTCTTTCTGTTCTTACATTTGTTAGCTTATTTCTTATTTCTTCACTCAATAAAACTTCACCCTGAGAACAAGATGCTATCTTTTTAGAATTATTCATAAAGTTCCCTAATCCCATAAATTGCATTACTCCACCTTCTGTTTTTTCAACTATTGAACCATAATCTATTGATATTCCAAAATCCATCTTATGTTTTGCTATTCTGTTATAATTAGATAAGATTTCTTTTGCATTTTGTGCAATTTCAAGAGCAGCTGTTTCATTTTTTAATGTCCTTGTTTTTGAAGGAGCTAATATAAATGTTAAGTTGTTTTGATTTTCATACACAAATGCCTTTTTGTTTTCTGCGAAATTTACTATTTTTTGAAGAGGTTCTTCTGCATTTGATTTTTTTGCTTGAAGCTCAGCTAAATTCCTTACACTTATATTTGCCATACTTACCTCTTGCTTATTTCCTTTTATTGAAATAGAAAGGTTTGCCCTATTGTTTATTTTAAGCTTAGATTCTTTTGATAATTGTATTGCCCTATTTTCCCAAGCAGTGTTTGTTTTTGGTTCTGAAAATTTTTTCTTGAATACACTTTTTTTAGATACTCCTGTTTCTTTTCTTCTTTTATATTTTCTTGTCAAAACAAAAATTAATGATGCTATCATCAGCAATACAAACACCCAAAAAATAGGTCTTGTGTAAAATTCTCTAGTAGTAGATTCTGAAAAATCTTTTATAGCAAATCCTCCTGGTCCTATTACAGACATTCTTGATTCTGGTAAAACTACTTTTTCTTTGAATTTACTTATTCTTGTTCCATCCATTAATTCTACTTCATAT
>MWBV01000011.1 GCA_002069705.1 Candidatus Diapherotrites archaeon ADurb.Bin253
GCAACGAGATATTCTACCATTAAACTAGGAACGCATCCAGTTTATTTTATACAAGAAGAGGATTATTTAAAGATTGTTGGTGAGAGAAAATTGTTATCAGAGAAACATTTATCCAAAATAATTATTTCTACAAAAGATTTATAAACTTTAGTTTATACATATGAACTATAATGGATACATATAAACTAAAGTTTACACAACTGGAACAGGAAATATTCTCTTTTTTGTGCTTAAGGGCAGGAGAAAAACTAAGCCAAAGAGAAATTGCACAATCATTAAAGGTTTCCCCAACTGCAATAGCTAAAAGTCTGAAGAAGCTATTAGATATAAATTTTGCTAGGATTGAGAAGACAAAAACAATTAATTTTATCTCTTTAAACAGAGATAAACCATTAGTTATTGAATTAAAGAGAGCAGAAAACCTGAAAAACATTTACTTATCTGGATTATCCGATTATCTTGGAGAGAATCTTGCAGGAAGTACAATAATCTTATTTGGTAGCTATGCAAGAGGGGAAGATACGAACACCTCTGATATTGATATTGCGATTATTGAAAGAAAAGAAAAGAAAATTAATCTTGCACCTTATGAAAAAAGGTTAAATAAGAAAATAAATATTAATTTCTACAACTCTTGGAACTCAATACATATTTCTTTAAAGAATAATATACTTAATGGGATTGTATTGCATGGGAGTGTAAATTTATGAGTGTAATAAAGATTTTTGAAGAGTTTCTAAAGGAAGGCATTGTTAAGAAAATAAGCATAGACAAGAACAGAGCAAATAATATTTATCTTGAATCTGGGAGAAAATTCAAATTATTGCAAAAAAAGATTGATAAATTAGGAGTGGATGATGAAAGTGCAAATGATTACATTGAAGATTGTTATAACATATTAATCTTCTTAATAAGAGCAAAAATGCTTGAAGAAGGATATTCCAGTTCTGGACAAGGAGCACATGAAGCAGAGGTTTCTTATTCAAGAAAATTGAAATTTAATGAATCTGATATTGAGTTATTGGATAAATTAAGGCATTTTAGAAATGGAATTCTTTATTACGGAAAGAGATTTGACAAAGAATATGCTGAAAAGATAATTGAATTTACTAAAAAGAAGTTTAAATTATTGAATAAGTTATAAGTTAAATAGATTTCAACAATAAAAAATAAACTATGCAACTTTATAGTATCTTCTATTGTTAATTTTTATAACCAAACATTTAAAAGTAAAAAACATCTTTTGTTATCATGGCTCAAAGTAACATAAATACTGATGCTAATATTCCTGAAATGGATTTGGATAAAAATTATAGTCCTAAGAAGTTTGCTGTTCCAGAAGCTCCTACATCTGAAAAAGATAAGAGTGGAGATAAAATAAAAAAAGAACTGGATAAGCTTAAGGGATATATTCTTAAAAAATATCCATTTACAAAGGCAATAAGTATTCTTCCTCCACAATCAATAAAAGATTTTATTGAGGAGGAAACAGAGAACTTAAACAAGGAACAGATTGAAAAACTTCAAAAGAAAGTTCATTTAAATATTATAATTCCTGATGAGAAAGTAAAAGATATTTATAAAATAAAGAAAGATATTATTGAACAAATTGAAAAATCTAAACAAGAAATTTGGATATATATGAGAACTCCTTCTGAAATTTGGGAGATTTGCACTGATCAAAAATTTGAATTGTATGCTGCAATGGCAATGTCTTTCCCCCTTCACGATAAAGGTATTTTAGGTGCTATGAGAGTAACAGAAATACATAAATCGTTAGTGTTACAGAAATTTGAGAAATATGTTGTTTCTTATGTTTTAGGAGGAAGCTTGATAAGAGGAGAAGCATCAAAAGATTCTGATGTAGATGTTTTTGTTATTATTAATGATACTGATGTTAAAAGAATGCCTAGACTTGAACTTAAAGAAAGATTAAGAGGTATAATCTATCAGTATGTCGGGGAAGCAAGTGCTCTTGCAGGAGTTAATAATAAACTTGAACCTCAGATATATCTTCTTACTGATTTTTGGGAAGCTGTTAAAGATGCTCATCCTGTTATGTTTACATTCATAAGAGATGGTGTTCCAATTTATGATAGAGGAACATTCATGCCTTGGAAAGCTCTTCTTAAGATGGGTAAATTGAAACCTTCTCCTGAAGCTATTGATATGTTTATGAGCATGGGAGACGGAGTAATACCAAGAAGTAAAAGAACTTTATTGTCTGATATTTTTGTGAATATCTTCTGGGGAATTACAACTCCAGCTCAAGCTTTATTAATGTTAAATGGGTGTCCTCCACCAAATGCAAAGAAAGAACTTGTAAGAGATTTCAAAAGAGAATTCTTAGATACAAAAATGATTGAAAAGAAATATATTGATTTTATGGAAAAAGTCATTAATATCTGGAGAGATTATGAACATGAAAAGATAAAAGAAATTTCTGGAACTGAGATTGATAAACTTCTTAAAGAAACTGAAGGATTTTTGAAGAGATTAAAAGAATTAAGAACACAGATTGATAAAAAAGCACAGGAAAAAATAATTGAAAAAATTTATTCTGATACAATTAATCTTTTAAGTGCTATATTTGGGAAAAAATCTCAACAGCAATTAGTTTTAGAGTTTGAAAAAAATCTTGTTAAAAAAGGAAAAATGACTCAACAACACTTGAGAATTTTAAAAAATATTATAGCTGCTAGAACAGAATTCAAGAAAGGAAAATTAGATGCTCATAAAGTCGATAATGCAAGAAAAGAAGCTTCAACATTAATCAATGATTTAATTGAATTTTCTCAAAGACGTGATATGGCTTTACTTGAAAAAAGAAGAATGAAGATTAAGTTTAAACAAGGAAGTGGAGAGTTGCTTCTTTCAGGAGAGAATGCTTTCTTGTTTAGACAGAATAAAGTATTCAAGATAACTTCTAAATTAGAAGATTCAAATATGGAAGAAGTTTCAAAATCAAGGGAAGATCAAAAGAATAAGAAAGATGTCGGGTTTAACTCAAAGGTTTTTGATGTTTTAAAGAAAGAGCTAGGTGAATTTGAAGTTATCTTGTAAAATACTTAATATAACGAATAATCTAGATTATATTTTTTCTTCATATAATGGAAGAAATACTTCTTCAATTAATTGTTTTGCCCTTGCTGTTGATGAATTATTCTTTAAGGTTTCTTCTGCTATTCTTATTAATTGGTTATATCTTAATTTATCTTCTAATGCTGCAAATTCTTTCATCTTTACTATTCCGTATTCTAATCCTTCTTTGTTATTATTTTTAAAAGGGAATCCATTTCCAGTTGATTTTTCAATATTTAATTCGTGAACACTATCTATTAACCCGTCTATTTGATGTCCTATTATTAAGGTTCCTTCTGCAGGATAATTTATGTTTTGACCTCCACAAGGTTCATTGTTTGGAGTCATTAAACCATATGCATTATCTGTTCTTATTGCTCTCTTTTCTAGATTTCCGTCGAATTTTGAATAAGCAGCATATCCTCTACTTTCAAGTGCAGTTGTTAATGCCTTATCAACATATTTTTGTTCTCCGTTTGCATTTATTAAATACCTTAAATCATATTTTTCTGCAAAATACATTAAAGTTTCTAATTGCAATCTTGGGTTTTTATGTTCAGATAATCTGTTTGTGAGATTTAGTAATATACCTCCTTCCTTTAATCCTGTTGAATGTCTTATCTCTTCTCCTTCATGTTTTCTTTTTAGTATTGTTGCCTCTAAACCATCTAATTTTATACTATCAAGAAGGTCACTTCCATCTTTCTTTAAAGGATTTGGATATCCATGGACTCTCGGTCTTCCATCTGGATGTTTTACTTTATTTTTCTTTTTTATTGCATCCATTACTTGTGGTGCTAAATCATCAAATCCTCCATTGAGTATTCTTTGAAGGTAACCATTACTAACTGTTGTGAAATCATCAGAAGAATTTACTTCAGATGCCATAAAATCAAACTTTCCTTTGGTTATATAATAATACTTGCTTGGAGTGTATTGGTTGTCTTCAGAATCTCTTAATTCTATTCCTTTGTAAATCATTTCATCAAAAGATGCAAGTTCAGTGAAAAGGGGATTATGTCCTGTTGAAACAACTTTTATTCCCATAGCTTTTGCAACAGGTGCAACTGGACCAACCATCCAATCATGTAACCAAATTATATCTGGTCTGAATATTGGAATAACATTATTTATTATTCCAGCAGAAAATGCAATTGCCCTATCTTTAGCTTGAAATCTCCAAGAATCATCATACATTTTTGTGTTTGTTCCCTCTATTTTAACTTTGTTAAATGATGGGTGACTTATCAAGTATATTTTGTCTTGTAGAATATTTTGCATTTTTTTTATTTCAATTGTGCTCAAGTCATTGAATTTTTTTAAAGAACTTTCCCATTTTGGAGAACAAACTGCAAGGTCTATTCTTCCGTCTTTGAATATTGCTCTTGTGTAAGTTGAGGGAATTGGAGCCAATCCTCCTGTTGAAGCATTTATTTCCAGTTCTGGGAGGTCTATTGCGTCTGACTTAATTCCTATTTCCCCTATGTTTATTATTAATTCAGGTGTACAATTTAATACTCTTGGGTTTCTCATATTTTAGATGTCTTTTTTCAGTTTATAAATTTATCACATATAAAATATATACAAAACATTTATTTAGTAGAGGTTTATGGATTTTTTATGAGATACTTATTTATTCTTGGAAGAAACATTCCGCTTTCAATAGCAGAAATAAAAAGTTTTCTTAAGAGGACTTCTAATAATATTCTTGAAGAAAAACTTATAGGTAATGCTTTGCTTTTAGAATTGTCTGAAACTTTAGATGCAGGGACAGTTGATTTGCTTGGAGGAACATTAGGGATAGGTATTGTTTTGTGTAATGTTAAGGATATTGATAAAAGAGAAATTTATTTTGGAACAGCGAATAATTTTAATTATGTTATTTGGGATTTTTCTCAACATACTACTGTTGTTTCAGAATATTTGAAAAGAAGATTTAGGTCAGAAGAGCTTAGGGCTGTTGAGAAACAATTTGGTGGAAGTATAAAATCTCAAGACAAGAATATTATTAGAAAACCTTCTTCAAGTATTATTCATGAAGAATATTTTGTTTTTGAGAATTTGTTTGGGAGAGTTATCCAGAAGTGCAATTACAAGGAAATTGAAAAAAGGGATATGCAAAAACCTGTCAGGAGAGAAGAATTAAGTATTTCTCCAAGACTTGCTAAAATGATGATAAATCTTTCTGAAGTTAAAGAAGGAGAGACTTTATTGGATTGTTTCTGTGGAATAGGTGTGGTAATGATTGAGGCTTTAAATATGGATATAAATGCAGTTGGAATAGATAAAGATGCAAATGCAATTGAAGGAGCAAGACAGAATCTTCAATGGTTTAAATTTCCTACATCTTCATATAAACTTCTTTATGGAGATTCAATTAAATTAAAGATAAGCCCAGTTAATGTTCTTGTGAGTGAGCCTGATTTTGGGAGCGTATTAAAGAAAATACCAGGAAATAGAGAAGCTCAGAAAATGATAAATCAATTTGAAAAACTTATGATTGGTGTTTTAAATAATTTGAAAACAAGTGTTTCTGGTAAAATTGTATTTACTGCTCCTTTAATTAATACAGGAAGAGAGAGGGTAGGTTGTGATTATTCAAGAATATGTTTGAAAACAGGTTTAACAATTGAAGAGGGCTTTCCATTACCTGAATTCAGAGAAAACCAAATTGTTGGCAGAGAGATTGTGGTAATGAAGAGGTAAGTTATTGAGAAACCTTTAAAAAGTAATTTTATTGATTAATAATCATGACAGAAGGAAAAGTTATACAATTTAGAAGAGGAAGAAAAACAATTACTGAAAGACATTTTTTAATTGAAATTCAAGGAGTTTCAAAGAAAGAAGATGCTGCTAAATTTGTAGGAAAAGCAGTTATATGGAAGAGTCCTGCTGGAAAAGAGATTAAGGGTAAAATTGCTGCTACTCATGGAAATAAAGGTATTGTAAGAGCTATTTTTGAGAAAGGATTACCTGGACAGGCGATTACAACTAAAGTAGAGGTTAAATAAGATGAAAAAAGGAGTCAATATTCTTTCTAAAAATCAAGTTTATATGGATAGGCTTGTGTATAGCTTATATGGTTCTCCTATTTCTTGGGCTGGGAGTAGCAGATTGATTGTTAAAGGATACCCTGGGTTTGAGATAAGGTCAGAGAAAAGTTTTTTTGATGATGATTATAAACATAAAATAATCTTTGGAAATTCAATTAGCAAAGATGAAATGCAATATTTAACTAAGTTAGCAAGAACAAAAGATTTATCTTGTTCAGATGTAGATGAAATCATTCATGAAGCTAAAAAAAATTTATACCATAAACTCGAGGGGATAAGAAAATAAAATGGCATCATTAAGAAAAGCAAATGCATATTCAAAGAGAAAAACAGTTCCTTATACAAGAGTGAGTAAAAGGAAAAACAGAGCTTATATAAAAGTGGTTCCTCCTCAGAAAATTGTTAAATTTAGTATGGGAGATGGAAATGCTTATGAAACAGGAAAATATCCTCATAAGCTTTCTTTGGTTGCAACAGAAAAAGTTCAAGTAAGACATAATGCCCTTGAATCTTGCAGACAATATGTAAATAAAGTTTTAGATAAGAATATTCCAGGACAATACTTTTTCAGAGTTGTTCCTTTTCCACATCATATTCAAAGAGAAAACAAAATGCTTACTGGTGCAGGAGCTGATAGAATGCAGACAGGAATGCAATTATCTTTTGGTAAAAGTGTAGGAAAATCAGCTATATTAAAACCAAATGCTGAAATATTCCTTATTGCTGTTTCAACACCAAAAGCACTTATAGTAGCAAGACAGGCATTCAAGGAAATAAAATCTAAACTTCCTTGTAAAACTCGGGTAGTTTATGAGTTAGTTTCTGATTCTGTTTAAAATAAGGATTTGTCACTTTTGTTTAATGGTAACATTAACGAAAGATTTATAAACTTCAAGTTTCTATAATTTACATGACAGATGAAAAATCAAAAGAAAAATCAAAGGAAGAATTAAGAGCAGAAATGGCTATGAAAAACCTTAAAGGTTCACTGTGGAATTATGCTGCTCCAAAGATAGTTACACATTCAAGATATGGTGAAATTTCAGATTCAATTAAATATTTCTATTCAAATCTAATAGCTAAAGCTCCTGATCAGAATATTTATAATCAATTATTTTTACCTCAACTTATGTACGAGGGTGGAGCTATAACAAGCCCTTATCTTCAAAATACTTCTTATGCAATATTACAAGATGATTTATTGAATATTAAGATTGAAGATGCTTTAGGACTTATGGGATATAAAGGAACACTTAAGAAAGAATTATCTGGAAAGTATGTTAAAGATACAGGAGGAAGTATTGCAGGATTAATCTTAGATAGAGTTTTCAGAACTAAAGGAGATATGTTTGCTAGAGATATTCTTGATACTAGAATAAAAGAGAGTCCAAAAGATTTAGAAGCAATAATTGGCGAATCTGAAAATAAAGAACAAGGCAAACAATAATCTTCATAGATAGATTAATAAACTCTCTTTTTGATTGTTTTTACTTATTTATTAAAATGGCAAAAAAAACACATACAAAGAAAAATGTAATTAAAAAATTCACTTATAGTTTGACTCCTGTTGAAGAGATTGCTGTAAGAAATGAGTTGCCTGTAAAGGAAGTGAGAGAAGCTTATAGAAAATGTAGGATGGCTGTTCTTAAAGAAACAATTCAAGATATAAGAAAAGGTAAAGCAAATATTAATTATTTTAATCTTATGGACAGAGTTTTTTCTTTAACTGAAGAATATTTGGATGCTAAAAGACTTAAAGAAATACATGAACAGGAAAAACTTTATTGTCTTAATGATTTTTCTGTTGAGAACGGATTAACTTATTCAAATGTTAAGAATATTTATTCTAGATTTAATTCAAGATTATTTTCTAATCCAGATTTAAATAATCTTGAAAGAGTTATTGACTATAATCCTGAATTAAGTCAAAAAGCATTTGATTTAACTAAGAAATATTTTTCTATTCAAGCACATGGTAAGTTGAATCTAAGATAAATTTTATTTTATTAGTTTGTTTACTAGTTGAGCCATTGTTCTTATGAAATCTTCTGTTCTTGCTTGCCAAGCATCTATTTCAACCCCTTTTAGGTCTGTTATTTCACCATGAGCTATTTTTTTATGCATCATATTTAGCTCTCTAAACCAATCCACATATTTCATTTTTAATTTTCCTGAATTTACAAAATTCATTTTTAATTCTCCTGGTATGTGTTCTGGAGAGGGTGGAGAAATATTTCCTGCAATGAGTGCAGCATGAGAAGAATCAACCATTGCCCAATACAATCCTTCTATTGCATTTAATTCAGCTTCTTTGCTTCTTGCATAATGTAATGGAGCTCTTTGTAAACAAGAATAAATTGCTTCTGGTGTTGCCTTTATTTTTCCTTCTAATAGCAATCGTTTTAATGGATTGAAAAATCCTCCTGCATCTATCATCGCTTCACCATATCTTATAATATTCATAACTGTAGGGTCTCCTCTTATCATATCTTCCCACCAAGTTGTTAATTTCATTGTGTTTATGTGGAGTTCTTTTTTATACGGACTTTGTTGAACTATTTTTTCAAGTTCTTCTCTGTACCAAATAACTAATTTTTGGTCCCATTTTACTGAAGCATCATCTATTATTATCATTATGTCTATATCAGAACCAGGAGTAACATTTTGTTTTGCTGTTGACCCAAATAAAACTATAGATTTTACAATTTTATTGAATTTTTTATATACTTTAATTGCAAAGTCCATTGCAATTTCATCTTCTGTTTTTAATTTCAATGTAGGAATTTCTACTTTAGATTTTTCTCTTTTAGGTTCTAAAATTTTGCTTTCTTTTTTCACCTTTTTTGTTTTTGCTTTCTTTTTCACCATCTTTTACTTTTTTATAAAGATATTTTACTTTTTAAAGCTTTTTTTTAAAGGCCTCAAATAAAGCATGAGTGCAAAAAATATCATAAACACTCCCAAGATTCCCATTGTTACGTTTGAGTCCCCTCCTATAACTGCTCCTGTCATATTCAAATTGAATATTAAAAAGAATGTTCCTATAAATCCTATGACTGCTGCAGCAATTTTTTGTGGAACAACATATTTTTCTATCCCACTAACTACTTCTTCTGTGTATTGTTTGTGAGTTTCATAGAGATTTTTTAATAAGTATCTTTCTTTTTTCTTGTCTATGAGTTTAGATTCTGCAAGCAAAGCTATTGCAGGAGAAGCAAAACCAAGATAATGAAGTTTCTCGAGTGGTTTTTCTACTTCTGGGACATTATAGCCCCCTTCTTTTATTAGGTAAAGCAATTCATTAAAAGTTTCTGTTGTTCTATCAAGATAATCTGTTCCTTCTGTTTTTTTGAATGGTCTAGTAATTTTTTGAAGGAGACTTCTTTCAAGTTTTCCTTCTCTTTTTATTAGTTTTTTTGACTTTTCGTCAAGAATCAAGTAACTTCCTTGTTCTAATAGTGCTTTTTTTCCTTTTTCATCCAACATACTTCCTGAACTTATGTAGTTTCTTGTTTCTGATATTGCTTTATTCCTAGCTTCTTGAGAATTGTAACCCATTTCTCTGCTTACTTCATAGATTTCATTGAACATATTTTCCACACCTTTAACATCAGCATGTCTTAAGAAATATCCTTTGTAGTTTGCGAATCTTGGATTCGCTTCTATCATCTTTTCTATCCCCTCTTTAATTAATCCTTCTATTGCTTTCTGATTTTTTTTAATTTCCTTTTTTGTTGGCATGTTTATTTTAAGTTTTTTTGATTAATAAATTTATTTACTCCATTCCTCTTTGACTGAATCTCCCTCCAGAGCTTTTCATGTCTCCTCCTAAATCTTGGGGGAGCTGAGAAAATCCTGCTCCAAATATTTGATAATTATTTGAAGGAAGCATCATTCCATATCCAGAGAGATAATTTTGTTGTAATCCAATAGATTGGTTCCAATATGGCCCTGGTCCTGTCATATACATTGGAGAACCTAATCCCTCAAGAGCTTCTTTTACAGGAGAAGTTTTCATTCCTGTCCACCAATCTCCTGCTTCAATTATTTTCTTAGCTTCAAATCCTTTTTCACCTAATTTTTCCATTATCTCTTTCATAGGCACATTTCCCATACCCATAGGTAATTCAGTGTGCTCAAATCCAAAATTATCAGATAGATGAATATGTTTTACATAAGGGGCTATTTTTTCTGTTTCTCTTATTATATCTTGTTCTTTGAACCCTTCTTTTCTTAACATATTTATATGTCCTACATCCCATGTTGCACCTATTAATTTTTCAGCTATTTTTTCTGCTTCTTTCTCACTCATATTTTTTTCTTTTACTGCTTTTTCAACAAATTTTTTTCTTGATTCAACAACCAAATTTCTTAAATCTTCTCCAGTAGATAATCCAAATCCTGCAGGGGGATTTTCTATAAGTGTTATAGGTGTTTTGTTTGGGTCTTTGAATTTGTCAAATGCATTAAATGCAGCATTTCCAAATGTTTTTGCTGATTGTTCTGTTGCAAATTCCTCTATAGGTACAAACATTTCAGGAGCAAGTTTTGGATTTTGTAATTCATTTAATAAACTTCTTATAGCCATTGATTGAGCTAATGGGTCTATTCCTGCTTTTTGTATGTCTTCTTTATATTGTTCAGAAATTTTTGCTAATTCTTTTTTTTGTTTATCATTACCGAATTCATATCCTTTACTAAATATTGATCTAGCTTGTCTATTTATTTCCTCAAGGTACCTTTGAGCATCATAATATCTTGCTAATGCGTTTTGTTGAGGTTTACTTAATACTTCATATGGGTTTAATCCCTTTTTCTTTATTTCCTCTATAGATCCTAATACATCCTGAATCATAGCCCCATTTTCTCCTAATATCTGGTCTGCTCTTTCTTTGTTGAAAAATAGTTGTGTTAATTGATTGTCCCAGCTAGTTGCATTTAGTGATTCTAAATTCCTTTCTGGAGTATATGTTTCGCCTCTAGATAAATCTTCTCCAGGGTAATATTTTTTTTCTGTATCTAAATGAACCATTTTACCAGTTTCTCTTTCAACTGCAACCATTCTTTTGAATTCTCTTGGTTTTTTTCCTTCAACATCTCCTAGTGTTTTCCAAGTTGAACTTGGAATTCCTTGCGCAGAATGAAAATTAACAGTTATGTTTCCATCTGGTTTTAGTTCATGACTTCTTAAAAGAGCTTCAGTTATTTTTCTTTCAGCTAATTCTCTGTTTAGTTCACTAAATCCTTGCTCACCCATTCCAGTGCTGTCTATAACAGGACCATGAACTGAAACATCTCCTCCAACTAATTTACTTAATTGTCTTATTTCTGTAAGTTGTTGCTTTGGAATAGCATCCATTACTCTTGGTTCTATAAATTCAATTTCTACATTTTTTAAACCAGAGGCAAGTTTGTCTGATACTTCTTTTATTTGATTTATTGTTCCTGGATTTGTAGTTATACCTAGTGAACCTACATTTGCTCTATACCCTGTAAATGAACTAGAATAAGCTTTGTTTGGGTCTAGAGTGCTATATCCTCCTTGATATACATTTTCAATTATGTATCCTCCTTTTTTTGCCATATTATATACTGTACTATATAATTTATTAAGTTAATGGTTTTAATTTTAAATATAATATGTTATTCAATATTCACTTGGAGTGTACTTAATTTCTTTTCTATTAAAAGGGTCTTTTTTTGGTTTTTTTAATATATCAAATCTTTCCATCGTTGTTTTTGGAGAAGAATATTTTTCAAATTTTTCAGGTTCTTGTATTTTTTCTTTATATAAATCTCCTGCCTTTATTTCTCTGAATCTAAAGAAATTTTCAGGAGGTGCTTTTTCAATTTCTCTTCTTTGAGTAAAATTAGCAATTCTTTCATTATAACGAGGTGTGTATTTTTTTTCTTCTTCAGTTGTGCTTGGAATGTAATTAATTTCTCCTGAACTTCTTTTTTTTGTTTCTCCTAAATTGAGTATATCTATATTTCCTGTTATTATATTTCTTTCAAGGACTATTTGGCTTTTTTCTGGAGCATTTATCTTTTTTAATGAAGGAGAAAAATTTATATTTGTATTTTTTAAAAGTTCTTGCACTTTTGGAGAGTTTGTTTTTCCACTGTCTTCTTTAATCATCTTTTCAAGAGAATTTACTTCTTCTTGACTGAGTGTTAAATTTAATTTTTTTATTTTGCTTTTTTCTTTTTTTGGTTGTTCTAGCTTTTTTAGAGATGATTTGTTTTTTGGCTTTTTTTCCATTATTTAATTAGGATTAAGAAATATATAATAGTTTTTATTTGTAAATTTGAAGTTTTTAAGTGTAACTTGCCATTCCATGTGATTTCTTGTAAATATCAAAAAGAGCCATTGCAGTACTTGTTGCACCCTCTTCTGCCAGAGGTCTTAAGTGAGTTTTTTCAACCCAATTATCTTTTGTTATTGGTTTATCTTCTTTATTATCTTTTTTAGGAGCTTCTTTTTTTTCTTCTTTTGTATTATAAAATCCAAACAGAGCAAGGAAAGGATTAGAAGTGTCTTTTTGTTCTTTCTCTTTTTCTTTCTCTTCTTTTTCATTTAAAAAAGAGTTTATCTCTTCTTGCAATTGATTTAAGCTTTCATCTGTTGCTCCTTCTATTAATTTCAACACATCTTCTAAATCAGATTTTTCAAGTTCTCTGTTTAGTTTGTTTAATTCATCTTCATTTAAAGCATATGCTTTGAAAGTTATATCTGCTTTTCCTCCAAATGTAAAATGAGATTGCTGAGAAATTCTTTGAGGTATTCCTCTGAATGTGAATTCAACTAATATACAACTATAATATTTTCTCATCTTTTTATAGATTGATTCTTTTGCAAAATCTTTTGGAATTAAACCTTCCATAGCAGCATCTTTTGGGTTTATTTCTCTTTTTCCAATTAAAGTTAGGTTCAACATTATTGTGTTAAATGTTTTAACTAATGCAGGTTCTCTTAAATTTTCCTTGCTTTCTAAATCATATGCTGCTCTTAAGTAGGGTTTTACCCATCTTGAATATAACTTTAAACTATTTACCTGACTCTTTAAATAATTTCTTTCAAGTTCATATCTTTTTCTTAGTTCTTGTTCTGATTGTTTTAGCCATATATTAAATTCAGCTATTCTTGGAATTAGTATTCTTTTTACTCTTTCATTTAAATCCAATGATTTAGCATGATTTTCATCTTTGGAAGCTAAGAATGCATCTATTAGAGTTACAAATCCACTCTGTCCCAATGCCATTGCCTTTATACTTGAATTTCCTTTTTGAATGTCTACTTTATCCATCCATATTTGTTTAAGAGAAAGAATAGCTCCTTCTTTTTTTGAAGGATTTTTTAAATCATCATAGCTTTGTAACCTTGTTCTAAATTCTTTTAAATCATAAACTATATTGAGAACACTTCTTAAAACAGTGTTTATATCTCCCATTATTTTGCTTGCTTGATTTTGCATTATTGTTGCTCTTTGTCCTAATTCAGCAAAATGTCCTGAACCAGGTGATGAAGAAAAGTTATCTATTAATTTTTCAGTTTTTAATCCCATATCTGCCATTAAATCAATTATAAAAAAGTATACTGGCTCTAATGTTTCTACAGCAGAATCATATACAAGGGTATGTTCTGCTGCAGGACCCTCTTTGTAATTTGGGGATATTTTTTCTATCAAATCTGATACTACTGAACCCATGTAAATCTAAAGAATTTCCCATTTAAAAAATGTTTGATGAATTATTTAAATACTTTTTTGATTAACGGTTAATAATAACTTTTAAAAATAATCTTTGTCTTTATTGATTATGGGTCTTTTTAGAAGAAACAAGATTGTGGATTACACTGAAAATTATCATTATCAGAGAAAGAAAGCTAAGGCAAATATGAAAGATAATCTTTCTGAGAATTCAGATACTTCTTCTGTTTCTTCTAGTAAAACTCAAGAGAGTTCTTTAGGAGGTTTTTTTAATTTTTTTGGAGGTTCATCTTCTAGTTCTCAATCTACTTCAAATATTTCAGATAATCTTTCTACTAGCGATAATTCAGGATTAAGTTCTTCAACAGAAATTTTAGATGCTGAAGAAAAAAGAAGAAGACTTGCACTAAGACTTAAGAATATGACAGATAGGATAGAGGATTTATCCAATCAATTATATCAATTACAACAAAGAATGGAAGTTGTAGAGAAAAAAATTAATTTGGGGAGATATGAACAATGAAAGATTTTGAAAAAAAAGCAAAAGCACATGCACTTAAAAATGCAATCCGTTATAATGGAAAGGCAAGTTCTGGAGCAGTTATTTCTGGTTTGTTTGCAGAGGGTTTGAAAAAAGAAGAAGTTAAAGAATATTCTAAAAAAATAAATGAGATTGTTGTTTCTGTAAATAAATTATCTTTGGATGAACAGAAAAAAGAATATGAAAAGTTACAAGGTATTATTTCTGAGAGAGAAGTAAGAGAAGGATTAGAAGAACTTCCAAATGTTCCTAAATCAGGAGTAGTTATGAGATTTGCACCTGCAGCTTCTGGACCGATGCATTTAGGACATGCTATTACTGGAACGATTAGTTCTTTATATGTTAAAAAATATGGAGGTAAATTTTATTTAAGAATAGAAGATACAAATCCTGATAAAGTTTTTAGTGATTGTTATAAATCATTTAAGGAAGATTCTGACTGGCTTTTTGGTAATGTAACTGAATATATAATTCAATCAGATAGAATGGAAATTTATTATAAGTATGCTGAAAAGTTTTTGAGAAAAGGTGCTGCTTATATTTGTACTTGTTCTCCTGAAAAGTTCAAAGGATTTGTTAATTTAAAAGAAAATTGTCCATGTAGAAATAATGATTTGAAAGAGAATCTTTATCGTTGGAAAAAAATGCTATCTAAAGATTCCAAAGAGAATTACAAACAAGGGAGTGCAATATTAAGATTTAAATCTTCTATGCAAGATTCAAATCCTGCAATGAGGGATTTTCCATTAGCGAGGATAAATGAGAATGAACACCCGAGGCAGAAAAAGAAATATAGAGTCTGGCCTCTTATGAATTTGTCTGTTACAGTGGATGATATTGAATATGGAATGACTCATATTATACGTGCTAAAGAACATATGGATAATGCAAAGAGACAAAAGATGATGTATAAGGTTTTAGGTTTAGAAAAAAAATTCCCTTGGACATATTTTATGGGAAGAATAAAATTTAATGATTTGCCTTTGTCTAAAAGAAAAATAGTGGCTGCAATTGAATCAGGAGATTATGAAGGATGGGAAGATATAAGGCTTCCTACACTTTTTGCTCTTAAAAAGAGAGGATATAAACCAGAAGCTTTTTTTAAATTTGCAGAACAAAGGGGCTTAACAGATGTAGATAAAGTGATGGATAGTAAGGATCTTTTTAAGATTCTTGATACTTTTAATAAATAGTTCTTAAACAAAAAGGTTTTTATAGGTGTTTTTTCTTATTAATGTAGACCATAAATGGTCATTTTAAATTGTTTGAAAGGAGGTTGATATGAAAAGCAATAAAAAAGGTTTGTCTACAATTGTTGCAACACTATTAATCATATTGCTTACACTTGTGGCAGTTGGTATAATTTGGGTTGTTATAAGAGGTGTTGTTCGAGATAGCACCGACCAAGTAGATATTGACTCAAAGTGTTTAGCTGCTAATGTTGAAGCTACAAGAGTTGTTTTAGATACTACTCCTGATCCAGATGAATATCTTGTAACTATTACAAGAACTGGGGGTGACGATGCATTAGGTGGAGTTAAATTAGTCTTTACTGCTTCAGATGGTTCTAGTAATGCAGTTATTGATTGGGATTTAACAGGGACAGGTACCCATGCTCCTTTACCTGCTTTAGGATCTAGACAGATTTCTATACCAGTCGGAGGTGGAGAGAACCAGATACCTAGTGATTTAAATCCAACAATGGTTAGTGTTGTAGTGTATTTCTTAGATACATCTAACAATCCTCAACTTTGTAGTACTGCAAACGCGTATACATTTGGATAAATTTTTATTTTTTTTATTTTTTTTATTTTTCTTTTTTAATTATTTTATTTTTAAATTAGTGAATACTTTATTTATTTTATATAGAAAATAAATTAGAATTATTTAGAAGGAACTATTTTGTAGACTTCTTCATTTTTTCTTACAAGTGGAAGTTTTACCCCAATTTCCTGACCCTTTTCTGCTTTTTCAACTGGAGATTTTTTTATTTCAATTCTTTCTATTTTTGAATTAATTATCCCTGTTGATTTTCCAATAACAATTATTTTATCTCCTACTTTAATTCCAGAAACAAGTTTAATTGTGGCAACTTGTATTTTTGGATAATAGTTGGTTATCTTTCCAATAAATTGTTTTTTTTCTGTTGCATTAGAATGTTCTATTGGAGAAAAATCTTTTGGAGTTGGTTTTCCCAAATAAAATCCAGTAGAAAATCCTTTGTTGTATACTTTTTGCAATTCTTCCATTGACTCTTTTATTTCATTAGGTGTTAATTTTTTGTTTAATGCTTTTTTGTATACTTGTATAACTTTGTCAAGGTATCGTGGGTCACGATTTCTCCCTTCTATTTTGAAACATGTTATTCCTGCTTTTTTTAAATCTTCAATAAATGGAAGTGTGCATAAATCTTTTGCAGAAAGAACATGGTTGTTTTCAATTTCAAGTTCATAACCCTCTTGTGTGTCTTTTATTGTATAACTTCTTCTACATGGATGGATACATTCTCCACGATTTGCAGATTTGTTAAATAAGAATTGGGACATTAAACATCTTCCACTTACAGCTAGGCACATTGCTCCGTGAACAAATGTTTCTACTTTTATGTTTATATTTTTTATTATTTCTTTTATTTGTTTAAGATTTAATTCTCTTGCAAGGATTATCCTTTCAGCTCCTAGTTTTTCATAGAACTTTGCAGATTCAATATTGGATATTGATGCTTGAGTTGAAATATGGAAAGGTATTTTGTATTTTTTACATAGTTGAATTACGCCCAAATCCCAACAGATTATTGCATCTACTTTTCCTTTTACCTTTTTTATTATTTCTTCTATTTTTTTTAATTCATCTGAATAAATAATTGAATTTAATGTTAAGTATTTTTTTACTATTTTTCCTTGTTTTTTATTTTTGTTGCAGATTTCGTTTATTTTGTTTAAATCTTTTAATTGGAAATTTCTTGCATTTGCTCTTAATGAAAATTCTTTTAATCCGAAATAAACCGCATCTGCTCCTGAATTAACAGCAGTTTGTAGCATTGCAAAATTTCCTGCTGGGGCTAGAAGTTCATATCTTTCTTTGTTTTTAGTGTTTTTTTGCATATTATCAGAAAGTAATAAGAGTTTTTAAGAGTGATGATTTGTTTGGAGTATCTTATATCTTGTTTTGTATAAATACTTAAAAATCTTTTAAATCTTAAATCGTTCTATGAAAAATTTATCAAAAATACTCGGAATCTCTTTATTAGGAGCTTTGAGTTTTAATTCTCATGCTCAGAATAAATCTTTTGTTAAAGAAGATTATCATCAATATTGTATGAATTATGCTTTAGCAGACCTTAATGGAGATTCTATTTATGATGTTGTTGCAGTTGATTATGATTTAAATTTAAATGGAAAAAAAGATGTTAGAGGTTTATTTATAATTACAGGCAAGAGATAAAAAAAGTTATGAAAAAGCAAATTTATGATTTTAAGGAAATAACACCTGAACAAAAAGAGCATTACCAAAAACAAATTGATGATTTAAAAAAAGAAATGGATAGGCTCTATTCACTTTTAGGAGTTGCTTTCTCGCCAGATTCTACTGATGAAGATGAACAAAAACTAGGTGGTGGTGAGCAAGTAAAACAAGAAATCAAAGAACTATTTTCTAAAAGTTACTCAAGGTTAAAGGCATAGTCTCTCAAAGCTTGCTAGGTTGCTCAAGGTTTCAAAGGATATTCTTGGCGATAACTAAAGAAAAATTGGGTTTTACCCAATTTTTAGTCAAAAACCCCCTCAACGAAGTAAGGGGGTTTTTGCTGTTGGGTTTATTTTTCTTGGTTTCCACAAAAAGATAATGTTTAAATAAAAGTGTGTATTATGAAATTTGAGGTAAGTGATACACTCAAGAAAATAACTACAAACTAAGAAGGAGTTTTTAGTATTTAGTTATATCTTTGTTATCTGTTAATATGTTATCAATTACCTCTTTAGTGTATCTGATTTAAGTGTCTTCTTTGGTTCCTTGTGCCGCAGGCACTTTATTTATATATAAAGCAATATCTTTACAAAATGGTAGTAAGGAAAATGCTAGAAAATTAAGAGAAAAGGCTAAAAGAAAGAGCCTTTCAAATCCTTCTTCACCTGAAGAGCAATTAATTAAAGAAAAAAATAAATTCTTAACTAAATCTAAATCAAAGTCTAATTCTTGGATTTATAATAATTTAACAGAACTTAAGAAAGATAATAAAAGCCTTATTATGCCCGAAAGGTTTGCTAATAATCCTCTTTATTCTGAATTATGGAAATTAGGGCATAAGGATTCTTCAATTGATTCACTTATGCGGTGTGGAGTGCCTTATAGACACATTATAAAGCAAGTAGGTGATGAAAGACTGGTTTATCCAGTAAAACATAAGTGTAATAATAGAACTTGCCCTTTTTGTGCGGATATAAGAAAAAGAAGGCTCAAAAAAAATATCTTCCTTATTTAAAATCTTTTAAGAGAACTGCTGAATTTGATTTTCATTTTATAAACATTAGCCCAGAAAATTATGACTCTTTAGAGGAAGGATATTTTGAAATTGATAAGATATTTCATAAATTTATTAGAAGAAAATATTTTAAGACTAGGTTTAAATGGGGTATTTGGGTTATTGAATTTAAAGAAAATTGGGCTGGTAAGCCTCAATATGATAGAGGCACTGGAAAATTCCTTTATTATCACAATAAACATAGTTGGAATATTCATATACATCTTCTTTATTATGGTAAAAGGTTAGACAATGTAATAAGAGGTAAGTGTTTAGAGTGTGGGCAAAATGCTTTAAGTTATGATGAATCTAAAGGTGGTTATTATTGTAAAAATAGTAAATGTAATTCTACAAAAGTAATTGTTAAGCATAAGGATAGTAAATTAGTGAGAGAGTGGAAAGCCTCATCAAATAACCAAGATGTATATATGTTTGTTTCACCAGATATAAAAAATAAAGATAAAAACCTTAATAAAAATTTAAACTATCTTTTAAAATATATTTCTATTGATAAGGGTGATTTTTTTGATGATAAAAGCCGTGCTGAATTTATACACTTTATACATAAAAAAAGGTTGCTCAATAAGTTCGGTAGTTTGAAAGATATAGAGCATAAGCCTATAGAGGAAGTTAAGAAAAAACATTTCACAACTAAAGAGGGTTTGAAAATCAATTATCTTAATACTCCTATAACTGATGAGGAGTGGATAAATTATTTTGAAAGGGGGTTCGATTAAAATGGATTTAAAATTTATTTGTAAAAACTGCGGTGAAGTCGTTTCTGAAAAAGAAATGTTGAAAAATGATTTTGTTTGTAAAAAGTGCGGTAAAAGAGAGGGTTATTTATCTGAGCCAGTTTTTTTTAAAAATTAAAAATTTAGCAAAGGGCGAAAAAGTTTCCGTAGGAAATTTATTCGTGTCTTTTTCGCACTTTGCTGTATAAATATGAAAACAACAAACAAATGTTTAGTTTGTAAGAAGGTTTTAAGGAGTTGTAATAAAAGCGGTTTGTGTTCAAATTGCTATAATAAAGTTTATGCTAATAATCTTAAGAATAAAAACACAAACTCAAAAAAAGGTTTAGATGTCGGTAACGACAACAGACACCTAGAACAAACCTCAAATAAGTTCCAGGTGGCTGATCTAAACCTAAAAAAGAGTTTGTGTTCAATAAGAGGAAAAGGTTTAAATTAATCGTTTTTCTTAAATATTAGAATAAAAAGGGTGAAATGGCTAATCAACAAATTGTGGTAAATAAGCCTTGGAAGGTTTATATTCAAGGGCAAAAGCGGAAAAAAAGACTGGCTATTAACTTTATTGTTGTTATTTTGGCTATTATTCTTTTAAGTCTTTTTTATTCAAATATCTCTTTAGTTGTTATAATTTTATTGATTCTTCTTTTATTTTTATTTAGGAATAAATTATTTAGAAGAAGAAATAAAGATTGGAAAAGGATTAGAGAATTACCTAATTGGGCTTATAAAAAGATGAAAAGAAAAAAGAAGAACTTTGTTGAGGGTGAGCATTATAATTATAAGAGAGAAGGAAATAAATTTTATAGAAAGAGGAAATGAATTTTAATAAATTTTTTAGAGACTTTGGTATAGGGTGTTTAGCAAGTGTGATTGCTGGAATTTTCATTTATGAGGTTTCTACACAGAAAGAAAAGGCTTTTATTATTGCTTTGGGTTTGAGTGCTCTATATTTTTTTGTTGTTCTTTTTATTGTCTGGATTATTTCATTATTCTCAAACAAAAAGAATTAAAAGTCTTATATCTTAATCTTTTTTGATGTTGGTTAAGAGAAAATATCTCTATATTAGAAACCGACATTTATTTGCGGCGGTTGTAGTATAACGGTAGTACATACGGTTGTGGTCCGTATAGAGAGGGTTCGATTCCCTCCATCCGCCCTG
>MWBV01000012.1 GCA_002069705.1 Candidatus Diapherotrites archaeon ADurb.Bin253
TTCCCTTGACATTGTGCCGTTTGCAACTGCCTTCCACCTGATCTTCATTTCATTGTTCTTATCTTCTTTGACATCTGTTAGATCATTAAAAAGGTATATTGCGCCAAGACCGATACTAAGGCCAGAAGCCGCCATTATGCATGTTAGGACGTTATAATTTCCGCCCGCCATTGTAAAAAGAAGCACGCCGAATATAAACTGCATAACATTTTTTGGAACGTTTAGTGCAGCTGAA
Source organism: Candidatus Diapherotrites archaeon ADurb.Bin253 (assembly GCA_002069705.1). Lineage (GTDB taxonomy): Archaea > Nanobdellota > Nanobdellia > Pacearchaeales > GW2011-AR1 > MWBV01. The sequence goes on from MWBV01000012.1 coordinate 236, forward strand.
TTGTATATCAGCGCTTCCCTCTTCATGGTTTCTCTAAACACTACATCTATTTATAAAGGATTTGGTCAAGAATTTTGTTATCGAAAGTTGAAACCAAAAGTCTTTTTAATTATTTAATTATTTTAAGATTAATACTATTATGGTGGGTTAAATGTCAAATAAATTGGACGGTTCAAAGGTGTTAGTTCTTGGCGGCGCAGGTTTCATTGGCGGATTTGTTGTCCAAGAGCTTCTAAAAGAGAGTGTTTCTGAAGTCATTATCTATGATAACTTTGCAAGAGGGAAGATGGAAAATATCAATGAATCCCTAAAAGATAAAAGATGTTATATTTACCCGAATGGAGGGGATATTAGGGATCTTGATACTTTAAATGACGCAATGAAGGGCGTAGATTATGTTTTCCATCTTGCTGCGATGTGGCTCTTACACTGTAAAGATTATCCAAGGACGGCTTTCAAAGTAAATATAGAAGGAACTTTTAATGTACTTGAAGCATGTGTTAAAAACAATGTCAAAAAACTAATCTATTCCTCTTCTGCTTCAGTTTATGGAGATGCGATTGAAGTTCCGATGACTGAAGACCACCCGTTCAACAATAGAAATTTTTATGGCGCAACAAAGATAGCATGCGAAGCCATGTGCAGGGCATTTTACGATAGATACGGGCTTAACTATGTTGGTTTAAGATACATGAATGTTTATGGCCCTGGACAGGACCAAAAGGCAGCCTACACCGGAGTTATACCCATTATGCTAAACAAGATAGATGCAAATGAGGCCCCAGTTATTAATGGAGATGGAACTCAGGCCTATGATTTCATATATGTGGAGGATGTTGCAAGATACAACGTTACCGCAGCAAAAAGTGATTCGACAGATGAATTTTTTAACGTTGGAACAGGCGTTCAGACATCTATAAAGGAGCTATGCGACACAATCTTACGATTAAAAAATTCAAATCTAAAAGTCCAGTATAAACCTTATAGTGAAGACGATGCAAGAAGGCTTGTTAAGAACAGGATTGGATCCACAAAAAAGTCTGAAGAAGTTTTGGGATTTAATTATAAGTATAGCCTTGAAGACGGATTGAACAAACTCATTGCCTGGAGAGATAGTAAAAGATAGATCTAGGCTTAAAGTTTAATTCTCTTTCTGTTATTTTTGTATTCAGGACTGCATACTGGGGACGAACAGAGAGCTGTTTGCTAGTTGCAGAAGTTTTATTCAAATATTTTAGAAAGTCAGAATTTTTGTATTTTAATTCAGTTACTCTTTTTAGAAATTCATACCTTGATAAAGGTGGATCATTACAGGCTACATGGAATATTTTCTGATTTCCTTTATAGGATATAGCCTCATCCAAAGCGTAAATAATGTCATCAATATATGTAAATCTGTTATAGACATTGCCCCAGGCATTGTAATCCTTTTTTTGCTTTAGAATGTTTAAAGCAGAAGACAAAAAATCATTTTCAATCCCGATGACATTCCCAAATCTAATAACGATTGAATTTTTATATTTCAACGATTCTTTTTCTGCCATTAGTTTTGATTTTGCATAGTTTCCAAGTGGACTAAAATCAGGGCTATTTTCGTTATGGCCTTCTTTTTTACTATTGAATACAAGCTCTGTAGATGTATAGATAAATGGGCATTTTAGTTTGTATTTTTCTATTACCTCTAAAAATAATTTGACAGAGCCAACATTTATTTTTTCATGGTATTCCAAGGAATCATCCATCAACGTGTTTGTTGTTGCTAGATGGATTATTGCTTGGATTTTGTTGTTTGACACAAACTCTTCAACTTTTTTCATGCTTGGGGCATTGAAATCAATTTTGATATGATTATATTCGTTTTGCGTATCTGTTTTTGATATGCCAACAAATTTTAAATTATTTTTCTGAAGGTGGTAGGTATATGCCCTGCCAATCCTGCCAGTAGAACCAATAACTATAATATGGCTATCCACGGTCAAACTATGTAAGAAAGATATTTAAATTCTTTTGAGGCTCTTTAATCCATATGAGCGGCATCTGCGGTATTTATGGTGAGAACAATTTTGAACTTTTAAGAAAGATGATGAACTCGATGAATCACCGCGGCCCAGATGAAGAAGGAAGCTATGAAGACAAAGGGATTCTTCTTGGGCATAAGAGATTATCAATTATTGATCTTTCCACCGGCTCTCAACCTATTTACAACGAGGACAATTCAGTTGTTATTGTTTTCAGTGGCGAAATCTATAATTTTCAAGAGCTAAAGGTGGATTTGGAAAAAAAAGGCCATAGATTCTATACAAATACAGATGCTGAAGTAGTTGTGCATGCATACGAAGAGTGTGGTGTTGGGTGTATTAACGATTTTAATGGAATGTATGCATTTGCAATATGGGATGCTATCAAAAAGAGGCTATTCATCGCAAGGGATCCTAATGGAATGAAGCCGCTTTATTATTATAGTGATGGAAGTAGATTCTTATTTGCTTCTGAAGTCAAAGCGATTCTTCAAGATTTACGTGTTAAAAGAGAGGTTGATCTAAACTCTTTCCACTTCTTTTGTAACTTAAGATATTTGCCTAGGGAAAAGACCATGTTTAAAGGAATAAAAAAACTTGAAGCAGGAAGCTTTATTGTTTTAGAGCAAGGTAAAATTACTAAAAAAGATATGGTGCCTAGAGTTTTTAAACAAGAAAATAACTATGATGAAAATTATTGGTTAAAATTAGTAGAAAATGCCCTGATGAATGCAGTCAGACGGCACCTAGTATCAGACGTTCCAGTTGGCATTAATCTATCAGGCGGCATTGACTCAAGCCTTGTAACTGCATTTGCGGCAAAGATTTCAGACATACCTGTAAAGACTTTTTGTATGGGATTTGGAGAAGCAGATGATGAAATAGAGGATGCAAGAAGGGTATCGGATTATTACGATACCGAGCACAGGGATCTTTTGATTAAATCAAAGCTTGCCAAGGACTATCCCATGATGATATGGTATGCCGACACGCCAAAAAGAAATCTTTATCCTTATTATCTTACGGAGCTAACAAGTAAATATGTAAAAGTTGCACTTGGTGGGCTTGGAGGGGATGAACTATTTGGGGGGTACACCTGGAAATATGAGTATGCATATAGGACCGAAGAAATAAGAAAAAGGGTGTCACAAGAAAAAAGAGAGGAGTATAGCAAACACGCAAAAAAACTCCTTGAATACCAGATTATGCACGGCCACATAGATGATGACAATTATATGGAGTATCTGAAGAAGATCAGATTCATCGATAATAATGTCAAACTTTATTTGGAGATCCAGACACTTGATGAAGTTTTCACAAAGGAGTATCAGAAAAAAATATACGGTAAGAAGATCAATATTTCCACACTTGAAGATATTTACGATTATTATGAAAAATATTATAATGGCAATCTACCATTTTTAGATAATATTCTTTTGTTGGATTATAATATCAAAATGATAGATGACTTCATTTTTATTGATGAGTCGATGGCAATGGGGCATTCACATGAGGGTAGAATACCATTCCTCGATAGAGAAGTTGTTGATATTTCCTTTAGAATGCCTTTTGAATTTAAGTACAAGGATGGAATTGGGAAATATATTCTAAAGAAACTCGCCACTAAATACCTACCTCCTGAAGTTGTTACAAAACCTAAAAAAGGATTTGGGAGTGGCGTATTCTTTAGCTTTAATGAGGAGATCCAAGAGCTTTGTGAAAAGGCACTTTGTGATGGAAACATTGTAAAAGAGGGTTTTATTGATAAGGATTATACTGATAGAATAATTAAAAGACCTCCACAGAGAGAGCTGGTGAAACATTACGCATTAATGTGGAGCTTGCTTTCCTTTGAGATTTGGTACAATATTTATATTAAAGAGGGCAAGATTGAAACACCAAGGAAGAATATTGAATATTATATAAGGTGATTTTATGATACCGTTGATTAAGCCGTTTATTGGGGAAGAAGAGTTAATGAAAGTAAAGGAAGTCCTAGAATCTGGATACCTTACTGAAGGAAGTTTTACACAAGAGTTTGAAAAGAAGTTTGCAAAATATGTTGGATCTAAGTATGCGATAGCTATTTGCAATGCTACAGTTGGTCTTGAGATGGTATTAAAATGCATCGGTGTTACGTCTAAAGATGAAATTATAGTACCAGATTTTACTCATCCCGCAACTGCAGATGCAGCCTATCTAGCGGGCGGAGAATGTGTTTTAGTCGATGTCGATTTGGAATCAAGAAATACTACCTTTGATTTAGTTAAGAATGCAATAAACAAGAATACAAAAGCTACGATTCCAGTTTCAGAGTTTGGGAATCCTCTTGATGAATCTTTTTATGATCTAAAAGATGAAGTTTTTATCTTAGAAGATGCAGCACCTTCTATCGGTGCTGAAATAAATGGTAAAAAAGTAGGCTCATTTGCAGATGCCACAGTTTTTAGCTTCCATCCAAGAAAAATTTTAACCACAGGCGAAGGTGGCATGATAACAACTGATGACGATGAGCTTTATGAAAAGTTAGTATCATTCAAAAAATTTGGGGAAAAGCATTCTGAACTTGGAAGATTTAGCTTTGAAAGTATTGGAACAAACTACAAATTATCTAATATTCTTTCTGCGCTAGGATTAGTCCAGTTGGATAAGCTTGAAACTATTTTAAAAGATAGGATAAAAAAGGCAGAGTATTACAATAAATTATTTTCTGAAACTGAAAAGGTAGCTATACCGAATAAAAAGAATGGAACAAGACATACCTACCAGAGCTATACGTTATATGTTAAAGAAAGTAATAAAAGAGATTTTTTAATACAGAAGCTAAAGGGTAGAGGAATACAGACGCAAATTGGAACATACGCTTTACATAGGGAAAACGCATTTTCTAAGGCTAAGAAAATTGGGGAACTAGCTAACTCACTAAAATTATTTAATAATCTCCTAACACTACCTTTATATTAATCTATGACAAAGGAAGAGCAAGAAACAGTGTTCAATAATGTCATGGAGTTACTATGATAGATAAAGATGAATTTAAGGATAAATGGAAGTTTGAAATCAAGAATTTAAATTACAAAGAACTTTTAGAGCTACATTTTATTTTAAGGGATGAAATTAAGAAAAAATGGAATAGAGTTTTGCCTTTTAATGAAGAAATTACTGATAGATGGGAAAAAGCAAAATATCTGGGTTTTGGCGAGGGATCTAGCATCTATGACTCCTCTATCGTAATTGGCGATGTGAAAGTCGGAAAAAATACATGGATTGGTCCCTTTACAATTCTTGATGGGAATGGGGGCAAACTTGAAATTGGAGATAACTGTTCAATTAGTGCGGGGGTTCAAGTTTACACGCATGATTCTGTGAATTGGGCAGTTTCTGGTGGAAAAGAAAGCTACGAAACTGGGGATGTTTCAATAGGTAATAATTGTTACATTGGCCCATATGCCATTGTTTCTAAAGGTGTGAAAATAGGAAATGAAGTTATAATAGGTGCCCACAGTCTTGTAAATAAGGACATTCCTTCTGGAAAAAAGGCTTATGGAATACCTATCCAAATTAAATAAATAAATTCATGATACTAAGTAATATTCTTTTTACTATTTTAGGCATCTCTATATATTCAATCATTTTTACATCTTCTTTGTTAAAGGTATTAGAAAATTTAATAATCAAGCAAAATGTTGCCACTAAAATTATTAGCATTATTAGCCTTAATATAAAAGTTTGAATTAAAATCATTGTTAAAATGCTTAAAATCAGTGGTATGTTATACAATAATAAGGAGTATCTTCCCACATTTACTTTTTTTCTAAGAATGTAAATATATAGTGCAGAGCCTATAAAGAAAGTAATTACGGTAGCTATTGCAGGACCATTTATCCCTAGAATTTGGACTAGAATGAAATCTAAAATTAAATTTAATATTGATTCAAATACTGAAACAATGACTGAGGCTTTAATTAATTTATTTGCAGATAAAACAGGAGATATTAGACTTAAAATAGCTCTTGATATGCCCCCCCCTACAAGTACATAAAATGGCAATATTGAAGGGATATATTTTACACCAAAAAGTAATACTATTATATAAGGCCCAATTAAAAGAGTCGGCATTAAAACTAAGCTCCATATGAATAAAAATTGAGGAGTTAATCTTTCGCAAAAATTCTTTACATGCTCAGATTTCTCTTTTACAATAAATGTAGTTATTATGGGAAGCATTAAGGTTGAAATGGATTGGATGAATACTGCCATATATTCTGTAATTCTGTAAGCCAAAGAGTATATACCGACAGCCTCTGTATTTATAAATGCCTTTACTACTATAATATCCACCCACATCACAACATAAGAGCTAAGAGCTCCGAATATAATCGGATACGAAAATAATAAAATCTCAGAAATCTTATTGTTTGAAATATTAATAGGCATAATCAATTTTGGATCAAGAAATAGGACTGAGAACAGAAGTGTGGCCAAGTTTGATACAACTAATGATATAATAATGTAAAGAACAGTTGATTTATCAAAGAATATAGCTGATAAAACCATAATGATAAATAATATTTTGTTTATAACAGGAATTAACGAAAATAGTTTAATCTTGTTTGTTGCTTGAAATGTGTATTGGTCATGTTCAATTAGTGAGTATGATAAAATATAAATGAAAAAAATATAGAATAAACTATTCTTTAGACCTACATACGATGTAACAAAATTTCTAAAAACAAATATAACAATAAGAATTACGACAAGTATGCCTGATATCAACAATAAACGTGACCAGAATGTAGTCTTAATCGAGCGAGTCTTAAGGAATTCTTCTTTTCCAAATATAACAAGCGCCCCACTTGTCCAACTGACGCCAAACAAAACAAAAAAATTAACAACTGTGAGGAACAAATTGTATGCCCCATAATCTTCAACAGTTAATAATCGTGCAATAAGAGTGAAAGATATTAACTGCAATATAATAGTAGTGATATTTCCAAATAACAATGAAGAATAGTCATAAAATGACTTTTTAACTTCTAACATATTTATTCCACTTTCTCTTTTGGAATATTCCAAAAGGGTATTTAAATTTTATATTCGGATAGGTTTTCCATGCATTGCAGTATTTACATTCTGGAATGTTTTCTAGTTTATCCCTTATATTCATACTTCTAAATTTTTTTTTCAAATTACAATTAATTAGATTATTATTTTTTGAAATGCTATGCAAATGCAATAGCATTTCCTTCATTATGTATTATCCATGAATTCTCAATATGGGCACATGGATATCAGTGATCCTCATAGTACAAATCAGCTACTCTTCCCATTTACATATGGTGTATCTAAATTCTTGCATTAGGACTAATAAATTTATTCCAATATTCTTCAATTTTTTAATTTCTTCTCCATCATTTAATTTATCTAAGCTCGGGACATACATTAAGGGCTTTCTTTTTATGCCATCTTCATTTAATATTTCTAAAAAGTTAAGAGTGTTTGTAAATACTATATAATATAGATCTTTCCCGGAATTCTCTTTGTATTTACCTCTTGAATGGAAATTAATACTTATTGTCATCTGGTCAAGACCTGATTCTATTATCATTTTTCCCAATTGTTTAATCAATAGAACTCCATTAGTTGTTATGTATATTTTAGTGGTAGGGTATTTTTTCTTTACATATTTTATTGCGTCTATCAATTTTAGATAAATGAATGGCCCACATACCATGTCAACGCAACATTTTGAAGTTGCATTATGCTCTCAGCTTCATCAATGATCTTCTTGAATAAATCAAAATCAATGTCCATATCTTTTCTGTCTTCTAATTTACTTTTAGGACAGTAATTACAAATAAGATTGCATCTATTGGTGAGCTCTATGGTAATTCCATTGGGATATTTTCTTAAAGATCTTCTTCGTAGTTTTATTTTTTTGTATAAATGATAAAAAGGAGTTTTTTTTAGAGATTTCTTCAATTAAATTCACCACTTAATAATTTATCAATTAACATTTTTCTCTGTTCTAATGTTTTTTCAAGACTGAACATTTCAATGGCAAGTTTTCTAGCGTTTTCACCGTAATTTAATCCTGGGTTATTGAGTATTTCAATCATAGCATTAGCCATTTCTTCATAATCTCTGAATTTTACAAGTCTTCCTGTTTTTCCATCCTTTATTAGTTCACTGTGCCACTCAACATCATAAGCCACTATTGGAGTGGATGAAAGTGCAGCTTCAACTAGGGATGAACCTGTTAATGGGCTTACTATTAAGTCAACTGAATACATAAGATTGAATATGTATTCTTGAGGCTTGAATCCTAGGAATATAACGTTTTTTAAATTAAGGGATTTGATTATTTCTTCGAGGTATTCTCTTTGTTCCCCATCTCCCGCTAATAATAAAACTGAATCTGGAACTTCTTTTGACACTATTTCAAATGCTCTTATCACATCTTCAACGTATTTTTCTTTATGCAGCCTACCACAATAAAGAATTGCTTTTTTTGAAACAAGATTAAGTTCTTCTTTGATATTTTTTCTTTCGTTTAGAGGTAGAAAATGTTTTTCACCTATACCGATGTCCCTTACAGTAAATGTTCTATTTTTATTTGCACCGTTTCTAATCGCATATTCAGTTAAATGATCATTCCCCCCAAATACTAAATCTGCATTTTTAAAAACTATTCTTTCTATTATTTTTTCTATTTTTCTGTATTTTAATTTGGGATATGCAGGTTTACCAGTAGATTTGAAAGAAAGATCATAATCACATATCACGTTTTCAATATAAGGTTTTTTCGTAATAGCTCTAATGATTAAAGCTCTAATTCCATTGAAATATGGTTCTTGGGAAAGAATAATATCAATGTTTTGTTTTATTGCAAGTTCCTTTAATTCAAAAGTTGTTTTAATTTCATTGAGTATATGATCTGTAAATTTAAAACCTAATCTATTTAATAATTTATATCGATTTTTCCCAAACTCTATAACAGTAATATTATTCTTCAGAATAAACTTTTTTGTTTTATCACAAAAGATATGAGCTTCATAATACTTAAAAAAATATGCGTCATAGTTCAGTTGATATAGATGATTCATTATTCCTTTATTTTTGATGTCTTTACAACAAGTTGGATTTAATCTAAGAATAGATACAGTATTTTTACTATTATAATCTATTTCGTTGATAATGAACGAAAAAAAAATAAATAGAAATAAATAGAAACAAAAAATTATAATAGAAATTACTCTATCTATAACCTCGATTATTATTTTCAAAGAATCACCATGAATTATTATATTTAGTATAGTCAACCATAATAAAAAACACTTATAAATCTTTACAAAAATAATGCGATAATGAATGTGCCCATTATTTTATTAGAATTTTTAATTGTAATCATTGCAATTATAATCCGTGCGTTTCCAGCATATAAAAATAAAGTTGGAATAGATACTTGGGTTCATTTACTAATAGCAGAAGAAATAAAGAATAATAAATATTGTATGCCTAAATATATAGACTATTTTATTTTCAAAGGACCTAATGATTACCCTCCGTTTATGCATTATCTAATGGCAATATTCAGCAAAAAAACACTTCAGAAAATAATTTGGTTTATCTCGCCATTAGTTGAAGGGATAAATACACTTTTAATGTTTGTAGTTGCTTTGATACTCACTAAAGATTATAGTATTGCACTACTATCTTCTCTTCTTTATGTATTTGTTCCTGTAATTGTCTTTGAATCCGATAATCTTAATACAAGACCATTAGGATCATTATTTTTTAACATAAGTTTATTTTCAAACATTTATTATGTTCAAAATAATAACTTATCATTTTTAATACTTGCAATCTTTTTTGGGATTATCCTCCATCTTACTCATAAAATGGCCACTCAAACATTCTGGGCAACAACGTTATTATTCTCAATAATTTACCTAAATCCATTTTATCTAATGGTGCTCATATCATCATTTTTAGGAACGTTAATTATTTCCAAAGGACATTATCTTGAAATATTAAGGGGCCATATTTCGATTATTTCTTTTTGGAATAGACATATGAGTGAATACTTCACAAGAGATGATTATAAAGAAAAAATCAGTCCAAGTATCAAGCCAGTTTCAAAAGCTATTATCCGAATACTAGGTTTAACAAACAATCCTTGGGTTTTTTTTACATTTGTCGCGTTCTTATTTTCAGAGGTAATTATAGTTTCAGACCCTCTTTTTGTTTGGACAATATTGATTTATTCCTATTTTATATTAACTAGCTATATCTCAATCTTCAAATGTTTCGGGGATGGATATAGATACTTTGAATATGGTATTATGCCCACAGTTATCTTGTCTGCCAATACAATAATTTTGGGTACTGCCCCTTTAATTTTACTGGGAATAGCCCTTTTTGCCTTTTCAATTTTAAATTCTTTTAGAGGATTGAGAAATAAAGGAAAGAGAGATATCAGATTTGGTCAAAACAGAACTCTAGAAAAAATATTTGAAATTATAAAGACATCAGAAAAAGAAAATATAATGTGTATACCTCCTAACATATCTTTTATGGCATCTTACTTTACAAAAAAGAAGACATTAATGGCCCTAAGCCCACAGGCTTATGAAGAGGCAGCGGTATTCATGCTTGGATCTCCGTCTAAGAAAAACATTGGCAAGCTTGTGAATAAATACAATATTAACTATATTATACTTGATAAAACTTTATACCCAAAAGATACTTTAGATTTTAATTCGATTGAGTATAAAATGTTAGTAGATGAAAATGGTTATCAATTACTGGAGGTTACAAAATGAAAAAAAAATTAGCGAGTATATTAGTTTGCCCAATTTGTAAATCTGAGAAATTAAAAATAAATTCGTTTAAAGAAAAATCAAAAGACATAATAGACGGATTAATATCCTGTAATAGTTGTAACAATGTCTTTCCGATAGTAAATTCTATTCCTAGAATGCTACCATCATCGATGAGAGATAATGTTGAGTTTTATCTAGAATATAAAGAGAAAATAGAACTTCCTAAAGAAGACATAAAACAAATAGAAGATTTCTTGAAGAAAAAAGGAAAAACAAAAGAAAGATTTGGGTTTCAGTGGAAAATCGGGGAAAAGGCATATCCAAACAAAGAGGCAATCCAACATGAAGTTCAAAAAATGATACAGATACCAGACCTCAATCTATTAAAGGGTAAACTTGTATTGGATGCTGGATGTGGGAATGGTCAGCCGGCTTCTGTAGTTGCAAAATATGCTAAGAATTTAGTTGCAATAGATATCAATGAAAGTATTGATAAAGTTCTTGAGAATACTAATAATTATGATAACGTCTGTATAGTCCAGGCAGATATATGTAATCTTCCTTTTAAAGATAATACTTTTGATTTCATTTATAGTAACGCTGTCCTGCACCATACACCAAATACAAAAAAAGCATTTCAGAGATTAGTCAAACTAGTAAAAAGTAGTGGAGATATTTCTATTGGGGTATACTGGAAAAGTCCAAAAATAATTTCAAGAATAGCAATTGCTAATCTTTCATTTATAAGAATCTTCACAAAAAGGATGCCAAAAAATATTTTGTACAAATTATGTTGGTTCGCCGTTCCATTAAATAAAATACCATTAATTAATACTGCATTGATAAAATCAGGTATTCTTTTTTATAATCCTGAAATTCCAACAAATGAATGGACACAACTTGGCCAGTATGATAGATTGGCACATCAATATCAAAGATACCATACAGAAGATGAAGTTATGAATTGGTTTAGGGAATCCGGCCTTTCAGATATAATTTCAAATCCAGAATATAGAGTTTGTGTTAGGGGCCATAAGAATTAGTGCCATATATCCGGCTTTCCATAACTTGAGCAAAGCTTACACAAATCAACATCTTTCTGATTTTCAAATACATTCTTACGAAATGTTCTATATTTCCTATTGTTCCATATTCTCTTAAAATCTTCCTCTATAGCATTACCCATGATATATTTTCCAGTTGGATCTCTGCAGCATGGCACAACACTTCCGTCCCACATTATTACCGTTGAATAGTAAAGCATGTCACATCGATTATTTGGAACAATATTTGGTACAACTTTTCCTTTTTTTAACTCAGAAGTATTATATATTATATATTTTTCATCAGATGGAAGCATTTCATTTGCTTGCTCTATTGTTCTAACACAGGGATTTATTATATGGCCCTCATCTGCGCCAATCTCCTCCACCAGTCTGAAAAAATCTTGAATTTCATGCTCGTTGTGTTTCATTAAAATTAGATTAACATGTATCTCTGGACTTAAGAGTCCTTTTTTGTTTCTTTCTTTAATGGAAATTCTAGCATTTTCGATAGTCTTTTCCAAATCACCATTTACCCTATACTTCTGATGTGTTTCCTGTGTTAGGCCACCAAGCTGAAACTCTACCTTATCAATTCTGGATTCAACTAATTTCATTGGGTCAATAATATCCCCATTTGTGCATGTCTCAATAAAGATTCCTTTGCTTTTTGCATATTTTATAATATCATATGATTCTTTGTTTAGGAATGTTTCGCCCATAAAATAAAACATAATGGAATTAACTTGGCCACCGACATTATCTATTATTTTTTTAAAACTATCAAGAGTCATCCTTCCTTTTGGTCTATTGAGTATATCAAGCCCGGTTTCACATATCGGGCACCTTAGATTACAAAAATTAGTGGGCTCTATAGTTAAGTTAATTGGCTTACCAAGTACATATGTGGATCGCATTTTAAGAGATAAGGAAGAAAGTAGATAATTGAAAAATCCTTTTGGGATAGACCGAAACAATTGAGTTGATATCGAAAAGAAAGAAACTTCTTTTAAAGACCCTTCTGAAGTAAAAACAAATTTCTTTTTTGATCCATTAAATAGTAAAGACAATCCATAGATAAAGGGCATTTTATTTGACCTCATGGGAAGAACAATTTCGTCATACTTAAGGTTCCTTATAAAAAATAACTTTTTCACCTTTTTTAAAAATCCACTATATTTTGGAACGATGATTGTATTGTGAATGCTATTGGGCAATTTAATATTTTTATCTTCATAATAGAGCAAAATATCAATTTTATCTTTTTTTCTATCTTCTAGATATTTCTTCATTATGCCCAAAGGCGATGTTTTGATTATCAATATCTCCATTGTATTTTATCAAAACGGGATTAATATAAAACTATTTGTGGGTTAAATAAAAACAAATATAAATATTCATCATAACCTATTCTTAGGTACTACTATGCTTGAAATCCTATGGGTATTATTATTACTCACCCCAATTGCATTATTCCCAACAAATTATATAAAAAATTCAATTAAAACGAAGATATTATTTGCCTCATTATTCTATGTTCTTCTCTATTCAACTATTGGCTATATCATGCATTTTTCTGGGATTCCAATAACTATCCTTTATACTTCAATTTTTATCTTGGCAGTTGATGTTAGCCTATTGATATACATCTCAAAGAAGAAAATGCTAGATAAAAATTCGTTTAAGAACGACCTTTCTAGTATTAAATTCTCTAAATTTGATATTCTATTGAGCCTAATTTTAGTTTCAAGCTTCTTTTTATTTTATTATATACAATCTAGACATTATTCTTTGATAGCACCTGATTCATGGTACTGGTTTAGTGGTCTAAACTATATTAAGGATACCGGCACTCTATTCCTCGAAACAAACGTTCTAAATTGGTATCCTGATGGATTTCATTACCTCTTTGGTATAACATTCTTGCCGTTTTCGGCCACCTCTTCATTTGGCCTTGTTAAACTAATCGGCCCCTTATTTGGAGTCTTAACTATTATGGGACTGTGGGAATACTTCAAAGATAAGAAAATATATCTCTTGATAGCCTCTATTTTGTATGCTATGTCGATGCCTTATCTAATCATAAGATTCTCGATGTTTGTTCCTGAAGCAATTGGTATTTTTTTCATTATTGCAACTGCCTTAATCTTAAAGGATTATGAATTAACAAAGAATAACATAATAATCATAGCGATAATATTTGGACTTTTGACAAATATTTACCATTTCATAGGACCAATTCTTTTCATCTGCGTTGTCCCAATAATTATGATAAAGAAAGTAAAAGAAATTCCGCTATACTTTATTTCTTATTGTTTGGCTTCAATATTTTTTATTTATCCCTACCTAGTTAATTACAGTGGACTTTTAGTCTACCAAGAGCATATAGTTGATGTACAATACTACCCCCAAGTATGGCTCAATAGCATTTATGCATCGGGCATAGTATTTTTTGCTAAACCTGGGATAAGAGAAAGTGTGATTGGATTTCCTTTGGCAATCCTTTATCCTTTAATTCTTTTAAAGAAAAACTATAGAAAAAATGATATAATGTTTGGATCTTTGATAATTGCATTTAGTCTATGCCTAGGTGTTTCATATCTTTTTTATAAAAATGGTCTGGCTTTGAGGTATAAATCAATATTTGCAATAGGAAGTGCAATACTATTTCCACAATTTATTGAGTTTTTAAGAGATTTATCGAAAAAGATATTAAAAAATAAATTTTCAAAGTGGATTATAATATTTGTTATTCTAATTTTGGCAAATAGAGCTTTAATAGATTTATTTGCTTTCCCTGAGATAGAAATGGCCAATGTAAAAACAGAAGATTCAAAGATGATACTCTGGATAGATGATAATATCCCAAATGATACAACTATAATACTAGGAGATAATGTCTTTTCAAATCAATTAGGATTAACTAAAGAATCTGTATTAGTACTTTTATACCCAAGAAATATTGTAAAAGAAATTGGATTTGATACAAGTGGTAAAACTTGCTATAAATTAGGATATTTTGATTCAAATAACATAGTTCATCAAGAAAACGATTTATTTCTCATAAGATGTGACGCAGATGAAACAAAATAAAAGAAAATACGTAAGGTCTATGCTAATAATAGGCACTATCGCTCTATTTATTTATTTTTTTAAAATGCTTAATATCGATATACCAAAGCTCATTCAAACTCTTAAGCAAGCTCATTTTTATTTTCTCTTAATTGCAATAATTATCGCCTGGATTGAGTCATTTCTTAGAATTTTCAGATATGGATCTATATTAAAATTTTATAATTACCGAATTAGTTTTAAGACTCTATTTGTAACTTATTTTGTAGGACTCTTCACAGGGAGCCTTACACCAATGAAAGCGGGGGAACCTATCAAAGCAGTTATTCTGAAAAAAAAATCAAATGTGCCTTTGACAATTGGTGTAATGTCTTCCATGATAGAGAGGATATTCGAACTTGCAATTATGGCTTTGCTTCTTTTGATCTCTATTGGCTTTAACAATGCACTAAATTTAAGCGTTAGAAGCTTTTACCTAATCATTAGTGTATACTTAAGTTTATTTCTAACTTTGTTTATCGTTGTTTTAGGATATAAAATTGAGTTTTTCTATAGGCTTTTAGAAATAATTTCATTAAAAATTAAATTTGGGATTTTATCAAAGATATTGAATAGCCTTCAAAGATTTATTCAATCTTTGAAAGAGAAACCATTTTCTCAAAGAATTATATTTTCCCTTAACATTTTGATACAATCTTTTTTAATAATAATAATCGATGCATTTATATTTTATTTTGTTTTCAAGGCCTTTAATTGGAGTGTTTCAGTATTTGTTATTATAGGAGTAATTATAATGGCCTCTCTTGCGGGTGTTTTATCACAGACACCTGGGGGGGTAGTCACCACAGAAGGAATCTTAATTTATTTGTTTAGCTTATTCCAAATTCCAATTGAGATTTGCACGGCCACATCGCTTATCACAAGAGCAATTGGATTCTATTTTTTCATGATAATAGGTTTTCTTTTATCAATAGAAGAAGGAGTTAATTTTTAATAATTATTTCATAAAGCTCTTGATGTCTTTTCCCTTGAATTCTAAGTGAAAATTCTTTATCTATCAAATCACTTGCATTTTTACCAATTTTTGTCCTTAATTTCTTATCGCCGAAGAGTTTCTTTATAGATTCACTTATTTGATTTGAATCGGATGGCCGTACCAAAACAATATTTTCCCAATTTTTTAGTAAAGGAAGAATGAAATTATCTTCTTTTGCAGACGAAATAGTGGGAATGCCTGAAGCCATGGATTCGAGGCTCGCCAATCCCACACCTAGACCTGCTTCTAGGTCATGGCCTTCAATATCTGTAACTTTTAATAACTCAATTATTTTGTCATGCTCCATTCTCCCAAAAAACTTTATGTTATTTTCTAAATCTAACTTAGCCGTTAGATTTACAGGAGCTTCTGTATACACATCGCCAATAAAAACAAACTTAGCTTCTGGAAAATCCCTAATTACATCAGGTATTGCTTTAATTAAACTTAGCGGATTTCTTAGATTAGAGATGGTCCCTACCGACAGCATTAGCTCCTCTTTGCCTATGCCATAATTATCTCTAACTTTTGAATTTTTCTTGATTTTTTCAATTATATCTGTATCAACTGCTATTGGGATATATGTTATTTTTTCTTGGGGAAATGAATATCTTTTAATAATGTAATCATGCATCTGTTTATCAAGTGATATAAGATTGTCACAACTTCTCTTGATTAAAGCTCTGAGTACAACTCTATCTACAGAAGATAGCAAAAAATTATAAAATTTATTTGTATGCTCAATTCGTGTTCCGATTGTTAGTACAAATGGAATATTCAAACTCTTAGCTGCGAATTCGACTAAAACGGTAAGATCAAAAAATTGGCCATATGCATGAATTATATCAACATTGTGTTTTTTTAATATTTCTTTTATCCTTTTATAATTGCTTGGAGTAAACGAATAATACAGATCCGCATTGTGGGATATCTCAAGTTTTGGATATTTCTTACAAGGCAGCCTGTATACTGCAACTCCCTCATGATTTTCTAGTTCTTCACTATTCTTTATTTTAGTTGTGATTACTATGACTTCATGTCCTAAAGAAGAAAGCTCTTTAGATAAAAGAAAAACTCCCCGTGAGGTACCACTAAGATGTGGTGGAAAGAGGCTATTCACAATGCATATATTCATAAGAGCGATTCAATATCTCTTTTTAAAAGACTATTGCAAGTGGTCTTTCAAAAATTTTTCAAATTCATCTAATATTTTATTAATAGAGTGATTCTGTTCAACATATCTTCTTCCATTTTTCCCTAATTCTTCTCTAAGTTTTTTATCATTAACAAGTTTATTTAGATCTTCAGTCATTTTATCAAAAGTTCTTGAATGAAATCCTAATTTGTACTTACAGATAACTTCATCGGGGTCCACATCTAAGCTGATAACTGGATTACCATATGACCAAGCTTCGAGAAAAGTATTTGGAAATCCTTCAAACTTTGAGGTATTTACAAGAATAATATCCTTTTTATACAATTCTAAAATCTTTTCCCTAGGTAAATAATCACAGAATTTCAAATTTGTTATTTTTCTAGATTTTCGTTTTATGGAATCATAGTAATTTTTATCATTGCAAGGCCCGATAAAATAAAATTTTGTGTTCTTTACAGTTCTTGCTAGTTCCATAAATATTCCCGGTCGCTTATAATCAAGTATAGAACCAACAAATAAAACTATTGGGGATTCTGTCTTACAAGAAATTTCTTTCGGCAGTTCCATTAAATTTTTAATTATTATAGCGTTAATCCCTAATATTTTCCTGGCCTCTTCTTTTTGAAATGAATTCTGTACTATGAAAAGATTGGCAAGTTTTGAACTTGATTTATATACAATTCTAGAAACTAATCCCATTTTATGTAATCCTTCGTCCCGAAAATGAGAATCACTTCCCGCAGCAAAAATGAATTTTTTTCTTTTTATTTTACAAAATAATCCAATAATTAGTGTAAGGTTGTGAGGAGTTCGCCTGTAGTAAATATCAGCATTTATCTTGGATAAAAGATTCCAGAAAGATATGGGTTCTAATATCCTATTGAATATACCCTTACCATATGAAAAAAATCCTTTGTATATTTCTAATCCATTGATTGTAACTTGGTCATCTTGCCCATAATTACCAACTATGAACGAAACATCGGCTCCTCTTTTCAAAAATTCTTTAGCTAAGAGAGTTTCTTGTAACTCTGCACCACCTGCAGAGTTAAAGTTTTTTTTAGAAAGATAAGAATACGCTTGCCTCGAGATAAAACAAATACTGATTTTTCTCTTGCCCATTGAAGATTATTCTTTATTTCGATTAATAACTTTAATCTTTGGACAAAAATATTAACAAAAGTTTTTTATTTTAGTTTACTTTGCTATATTTATGTGTGGCATCAACGGCTTTAATTTCACAGATAAAGCACTAATCCATAAGATGAATAAACTTCTAAATCATAGAGGGCCAGATTCACAAGGAGAATATGTTGATTCAAACGTTTCTCTTGGCCATACTAGGCTTTCAATTATAGACTTAACTTCTGCAGGAAATCAGCCAATGCCAAATGAAGATGAAAGTGTATGGATTGTTTATAATGGCGAGGTATACAATTTTAAAGAACTTAGAAACAATTTTAAAAGAAAATATCAATTCAAATCTGAAACAGATACGGAAGTTTTAATTCATCTCTACGATGAGTATGGAAAAGAAATGCTTCCTATGTTAAATGGGATGTTTGCTTTTTGTTTATATGATTCTAATAAAAAACAGTTGTTTTTAGCAAGAGACAGGACAGGTGTAAAACCTCTTTATTATTATTTTGATGGCGATAAATTTATTTTTAGTTCTGAAATTAAAGCAATACTTGCACATGAGATGCCTAGAGCCATCAATAAAGGAGCCTTGGCATTTTACTTAATGTATGGATATACATTGGATTATTCCTTGATGGATGGAATAAAACAATTGCCTCCATCTTCCTATATAATTTTTGATATCAATAAAAAAACGATTGAAGAAGGAAAATATTGGAGTTTGGGAGAAAAAGAAATTAATGCAGATATGGGCTCAATAGAATCATTGCTAAAAGATTCGGTAAAAAAGAGATTAATTTCTGATGCCCCAGTAGGGGCTTACCTTTCTGGCGGCATAGATTCGAGTCTTATTACGGCATTGTCAAGACCTTATATTGAAGAATACCATACATTCTCCATAGGATTTGATGAAGGTGTATATTCAGAGTTACCTTTTGCTAAAGTTGTTTCTGATCATCTAGATACAATTCATCATGAAGTTAGTGTAACATGTGACAAAGTAATAAAGGAGATAGAAAATATAGCATGGCACTATGACGATCCAATAGCCGAAGGGGGAACAATTCCTAATTACTTTATTTCTAAGGCTGCAAAAAAAGATATTACAGTAGCTCTTGTAGGTGATGGGGGGGACGAAGTATTTGGGGGTTATAAGTGGTATAAATATCAATCAAGATTAATCGATTACGCTAGATTCGTTCCAAAAGTACCGGAAATTGGGAAATTTTTCACGCGAAAAAAAATAAGAATGCTTAATGGTGCAAAGGAAGGAATTGAAGAATTACAATCTATAACTCAGAGTTGGCTTTCTTTAGATGAGATAACAAACATATCTAACTTTAATTTCGAAAATCCTCAAATAAAATTCTTAAGTCGATGTGAAAACAATTTAACAAAAAATCTCAATAAGATGCAATATATTGATATAAATACATTATTGCAATCATATAATCAAAAAGCCGATCGGATGGCAATGGCATTTCATGTTGAAGAAAGAGCACCATTTCAGGATTACAGATTGATAGAAGCTTCATTTTCCCTCCCCGAAAACCAAAGAATAAATAATGGAAATGAGAAGTATATTATAAAAAAGATTGGAGAAAAATATCTCCCAAAGGAAATCGTGACAAGAGAGAAGAGAGGATATGGTGTTCCCATTTCATTCTGGGTTGAGGGCTTATTAAAAGATGAAATCAGAAGCAAATTAGATTCTTCTAAACTAGTCGAAGATGGAATATTTAAAAAAGACTT
>MWBV01000013.1 GCA_002069705.1 Candidatus Diapherotrites archaeon ADurb.Bin253
TGAACCCACGGTACCGCGTTTCCACGGTACAACGGATTAGCAATCCGCCGCACTAGGCCTCTATGCGACCCCTCCATGAATTGCTACAAAAGGGCTGAAGCAGTTTTCCTATCTTCTGCCATGCCCCTGTTTTTATCAAAGTGTGTCATATGTGTGCTATAAATATTCTTTAGCCCCCTACCCTTCTGAGTTCTGCGATAATCGAACGAATATCATAGAATAAAATATCTTGCCACTAACTTTTTCTGCTTATGTTCCCATCAAATATTCAGCAACAGTTGAGTTCCAACTATTTAGCCCTATTCTTGAATAGAAAGTTCTTCGCATGTCCTGAAAAACAAGGTTTTTAACCCAGATTGTTTAACTGTCTTCTTGTAATAGTTGTAAATTTTGTTGATGGAAGTTGCTTTTCTTTAACCCGGCCAGCTCGCCTATTCTCAGTTATGTTGCCAATGTGAAGTTTACAATATCCTTCATCCATTCTTTGTCTATGCAGAGCAAGAGTGTATTTTTTTCTTCGGGTGATAATACTCTGGTTCGTATATTGTCCTGGGGCAGAGGGTCAATATTATTGACAGGGTTAGTTTGAACCCATCCATAGACATTCATTGCGAATTCAAATACCCTGTGCAGATAACCTCTGTTGTGGTTGATATCCCCTGTTGGGAGAGTTTTTTTCCTCTGACCTTTCTGGTTCTTTCCTTCTGTATGAAGGAATTTATGTCCGGAGGGGGTATTTTATCAACCATTTTTATCCCAAAATATTCGATAACATCCTTAAGGTTCATTACCTTTAGCAAAAGATGCAGTTTAACTCTTTCAGTATGCCGCTTATTTTCACAACGAGTAAACCTTCTTATGCATAGCGTTTCAACCTTATTATTAATTATATAATCTTTAACCTTTTTCTGCAATTCTAAATCTTCTATATTCTCTATCTGTCAATAAGCACCTTAAATGCACCACTAATCAGCAGTTAATAGTGCACCACTTTTTTGATAATACACCTAAATCCCCTATTAAGCGGGTCAGTGATTCTTACGAAAGAAGTAGGATTTAATATGACCCTTGACATAGTAGAGAATTGAAAATTTTAACTTTTTATCTTCTCAAATAACTTTTCTATTGCCTCTTCTTTATCATCTTTGAGAAACAGAACATTATTTGCCTCAAATTCCTTTTTTGTATTTCCTTTCAAGCGTTTTTCTTCGCTATATGGAGTGATTGAAAGAATAAAAGAATCCAAATTTATTTCAGGGTATTTCTCCTTAATCTTTGGTTGAACTTTCTCTTTTAAATATCTATGAAGTTGAATTTTTTCATCTGTATCAAGAGGCCCTAAGTTTCTTGTTCCTTTTGGGTCAATAAAAACTATTGTTTGTTCATTTTGCTCTTTTACCCACATTATAAAATCTGGATAATAACCAGATGTTTGAAAGAAATTTACACCTCTTTTTGATAAATTTCTTAATAAATAAATTTCCTTGTCCTTAATTTTATTTTCCTGCACATAGTTTCTTAACAATCTTATAAATTCAGTTTCTCCTTCATTGAGTTTTTCAGGTTCAGAGTGAATATGTTTTTTATGTTCGTTATAAATTGTTAATGGAGTGTATAAATGTCTATCAAAATGTAAGGTTGGAATTTCATCTATATCTCTTTCATAAAATTGATTTATGTTTTTTATAAGTTCTTTTATCTTTTTTATTTCTTTTTTTATTCTCTCTCTTTCTTTTTTTATTCTCTCTCTTTCTACTGGACTATCCGTTGTATTATCCGTAGGAATAGATATTTTCAAAATATATTCCTCCTTTAAGTTTTCATTTTCTTTAACTAAATGGATTGGTTTTAAACTTTCTGTTTCTTTCTGCCTGCTTTTGAAATTATAAAACTTATCTATGTAAGTTTTTAGCAATAAAAGTGTATCTTCTTTTATCTTTTTTATATCAGAAAAATTAGTTATTGCAGTATCTTGGGATAAAACATAAATTTCATATTTCTGTGTTTGAACTATTTCTTTTAATATATCTTTATCAATTCTTAAATTAAAATATCTCTTTTGTGTTTTATAATTAAGGATTTCTGTGTATATTTCATCCCAATCAATAATATCTACATAATTGCTTAAATCTAATTTTTTTTCTTCTCTTTCTGCTAATGTAGTATTCAATCCATGAGCAATTCTGACTTCTGGCCTTAAATCAATTTTAATTTTATTTAAAATATCTTCTTCTATTCCAAGGGGGCCTTCTATAGAATATTCTAAAAAATCAAAATTGTTATTATCAAGTATCCATAGGGATTCCCATTGTTCCTCTTCAAGTTTTTTTATAGGTAATTTTATTATTTCTTCATATTCCCATTCTTTATTAAGAGATTCAAGGAATTTAGAAATATAATCAGCATTTAATCCAAATATATTTAGTGTTTCAAGAGCATTTATATAATATTCCTTTTCTTTGCTTCTTTTAAGAGAGAAATTTTTGCCTTTAAGACGAACACCTCTGCCAAATAGTTGAATTATCTGTGACCCTTCGCCCTTACCGATATTTATAAGTCCCATAGAGGAAACTCTCCAACTATTCCATCCTTCCATAAATTTTTTTGCTCCAATAAGAATATTTATAGAGGAAGTATTTTTATCTATACTTTCAAATAGAGAATTAAAAGTACTATCCTGTTGTATTTCAAAATTTCTCTCATTAAGTGATTTTTCAAAATTTGTATCTTCTCCAATATTTATAACCCCAAAATAACTACCCCCCGCTTTTAACCCTATTTCTCCATCTGCTGACTTAATATCAAAAATTGATAAATTTCCTCGTCCATAAAAAATTTTTGTATATATGTCTTCTATATCAAATCCATTTTCTCTCAAATAAGAAAATCTATCTTCAAAAATATCTCTTCCTTCTCTTGTTAAACCAGTTGTTCCCTTTAAAACTTTATCAATATTACCTTTTAGAAAATTTTCATCCCTCATTATATTATCTAAAAATTTAACAACTCTAAGGACATCTGAAATAGTTGTTTTTTCATCTTTTGATAAATTACTTTTTTTCCCTATAACCGTACTTCCAACAAAAATCCATAATGGTTTTTCAATATTATATTCGTATAATTTTTCTTTAAAATTTTCATAAAGCAATAATTGCTCATAAAAAGATAAAAGATTTGCAGTTAAAATAATATCAGAATAGTTATTATTATCTACATTCTTTTTATCATTACTATGGCTATAAACATAAAAATCTTTCCCATATCCATCCTGATAAAAATATTTATATGAATAATCAAAAATAATTGCTTTTGAATATTCATCAATTAAATCTGTATCCTTTTCACTTATTACCTGTGCAAATGTTGCACTATATTCAAAAACAAAACCATCTTTACCTAATTCCTCACGGAGTTTTTTCCAGGTTTGTTCTATTGTGCTTTGTCCTTTATGTCCTTCATCAATAAAAACAAGATTTTTACCTTCAAAATAACTTGTTTCTATTTTTTTACCTTCTCCTTTTTTCTCTCCTGTTAATTTATAAATATCTAATATAAAAACATCTTTACTTATACCTAAACCTTTATAATCTAAATTACCTTCGTATTTTATCGCTGAAATACCACTTTCTATCATTTCATTATAATGTTGTTTTGACATTCCTTCATTTGGAGTTATCAAAATTATATTATCAATCTTTTCATTGGTATATTTTAAAAATTGCCAGTAATTTATATGCATTATTAAGGTTTTTCCACTTCCTGTCGCCATATAATAAGCAATTTTTTTAATATCTTTATCACTAAAAGGAGAAAGTCGTATGTTTTCCAATTGACTATATTTTTCCAAAAATTGATTTATTTCTCTAAGAAATTGCTCTTTTTTATTAAAATATCTATCAAGGAAAATTTCACAAAACAAAACTGCCAGATATTGAAAATACTTTAAACTTATAAATTGTCCTCTATTTCTGTTTAATCTATCTGAATACTCTTTAATTGCTTCATCATATTTTAAAAGTTCATTATAAGGTATTTTTAAATTTTCATTTCCTATTAATGTATCAACAAAATAACTTCTTCCGTTATTTTCAAACCCAACTGTATCATCCTTCATTTTACCTCTCAATTGGTAAAAATCCTCATAACCCAGAAGGGAGATAAAATACTTGCTTAATACAAGATATTTATCAAGTTTCATCTTTTACTCCCATTAATCTTTTGAATTCATATTCTATTGGCTTATAATCTTTCACTAAACTATCTCCATTTCCAAAAATTTCTTCTGGTTTAAATTCATTTATATTTTTTTCAATAATCTCTTTATCCTTTTGTAAATCAATCTCTTTTTTATCTCTCCATACAATAACTACTTTACTCCCTCTCCTTTCCCCGAATACAAATACATATTTTTTCCTGTTTTCTTCCAAAAATTTATATTTTTTTACTTTTAACCCAAATAAATAATTAAATGTTTCAACTAAATCAACATCTACAATTTCTTCACCATTCCCCTTTTGTAAAGGGGTGTCCCGATGTAAATCGGGATGGGGTATTTTATTTGAAATTATTTTCAGTTTATACTCAAATGGGTTTTCAAAATTATTATAGTTTAAAAGACATTGGCTTCCTTTTGTCTCATATCTAAGGAAATATTTAATTAGATATTCTCTTTTTGCCTCTTCATCAAAAAATTTAAATAACTCGTCTCTTTTTTCTTCGTTTTTAAATTCAATGTTATGTAAAGTGTCTTCATATTGTTCTAAATATTGATATTTGAAAAATCCCCCACCTTGATATTCCTTTACTTCTTTTGAAATACCTGATTTATTATAAAATAGGACTTTTTTCATTCTTGGCAAAACCACGCTGGAAAAGTGCTCTCCTATCTCAACACCGAGCCATTTCCTGCCAAGTTTGTGTGCTACTGCTGTGGTAGTGCCAGAACCTAAAAAGAAATCCATAACCAAATCGCCCTCGTTAGATGTTGATTCTATTATGCGCTTTAACAGGATTTCGGAGTTCTCGGTTGAGAAGTTCCAATTAGAAGTATATCCAGGTATATCTGTCCAATCGCTGTCTGAATTTTGATAAGGAAACTGTAAATATTCTGGTAAACCTGATACTTTATTTCCAAACTTATCAATATAACTTCTACTTTTATTAACTCTCAATAATCCTTTTTCAAACATTTCGTTTACCAATTCTTGTTTAAATGTCCAATGACTATTTCTACGACTTATAAATTTTTCATTATTAATTATTATTGTATCATTTTTACTTTCCCCTGGTGCTTCTAATGGTACCCATTCTGGTTCTTTTTTTTGTTTACAATATTTACAAATCCTATCTCTTTTAATTTCATTTATTAAAATATCAGATGTTTTTGAAAATAAAAATAAACTATCAGTAGCAACATCAAACATACCTTGGGTAGAACCTAATTTAGACATTCGCTTTACCACTATCTCATTTCTAAAATTCTCCTCTCCAAAAACTCCATTCATTATGGGTCTTACAATCCAATTGCCGTTGTAGTCACATCTAACAAAAATACTCCCTCTATAGTTCATTAAATTTCTTGTTAAGGATAATCTGTTTTCAAGTAAAGTTGCCCAAGTAGAATTTTTATATTTTACATTGTAAAGATAATCGGCATCATGTTCTTTATTAAATGGAGGGTCTATATAAATTGTTTGCACTTGCTCTTTGTATTTTTCTGATAGTAAATTTAATGCTTGCCAGTTCTCGCTTTTAATAAGTAATCCATCTAAAATATCATCTAAATCAGCACTCTCAGTAATTTTTTCAAGAAGTTTTTCTTTAAATTCTTGATTAAAATATTTAGTATCAATTGGTAATTTTATTTTTTTTAGGTCTTCTGTGTTTGCAGGTAAATAAAATCCTAAGTTCTCCCATTCTTTGCTTTGTTCTTCATTATCCAAAATTTCTTTATAAAACTCTTCTGGTATTCTATCAGTTGTAATTACATACTCTGTTTTTAATACAAATTTCTTTTTCTCCCATAATACTTTCTGGAATTCTTCTATTTGGGCTAAAAATTCAATAATTTTTTCACTTATATTTTTAATAACATTTGCTTCTGTAATTTTTCTTTTATCAAGATTATTAATATCTAAAATCTCACTTTTTACATAGTAATCAAGTTCTCTTTCAAGAAATTTTTTTAAATTTTTATGAATAAAAAAATCGCTTGTATTTTTCTTTGTATAATTTTTTAAATGTTTTTGTAAGAATGTTATCTCTTTTTCATTTACTTTGATTTTCTCCATAAGTAATGCTTTGGGTACAATAACTCCTATCTCTTCTATAATTTTTTGTTCTAATAGAGGATTTATTTCATCTTGTTTTATTCCAGTGTCTTTTTCTTTACCCTCCTTTGTTTTTATTTTATAGTCATCTTTATCTTTATCAGTAAATGGTCTATACCCAAATTTTATACAACATATATGATTGTGTTCATCTATTTCAATCGGATTATCAGTTGCCAAAAAGAAATACTTTTTCTGTCCCTTTATATTACCTACTTCTACTTCTGCTATGACAGTTTGAAATATAAACTTCCATCCTTTAGTTTCAAATTCGTAGTTCTTAAAAATCTCACCTGTCTTTACATAATATTGGTCATAATTTGCCCAATATAATTTAACATCCTCTCCATTATAAGGAATTACATACTCCCTATTTCTTCTAGGTTTTGAAACAAAATCGCCTTCTTCATAATACCTTGAAAAGAAATTGTAAATGTCTCTAAAAACTTGATTTTGGATGTCTTCTGTTATCTTTAGTTCCTTTAATTCTTCCTTAATTTGTATATACTCTTTTCCAATTTTTTTATTTTTATATTCTCCTATTATTTCACCGTTCTCTAAAATTTTTTCTCCCAAATTCTCTTCCGTTTTTTTAATTTCATTTTCTTTTTCAGATAGTTTTTTTAAAAGTTCTTCCTTATTTTGCTCTTTAAACTTCTCAAATTCTTTATCAACTATTTCTATTAAGTCCTCATCAATAAATTTTTCTATCTCCCTCCGTCTGTAATTCATTATTCTATAAATTCCAAAATCAAGTTCTCCAAAATCACACTGAAATAGTTCTTTTAAAAGTTCTTTTAACTTTGTTTTTGGTTCATCACTTTGAGTTCCATTAGGCATTTTTTCTCCTTTTGTATAGGATAGATTTTATGGGTCAATTCGTTTTATCCCTAAAAATTATTTTTATCAAGATTTGTCACTCTATATTGTCAGATTATTCATTATATATAGGACATAACTTCCTTTCTTTTGTGTTCCTAAAAGTTCGCCCTTAAAAAATTTATTATTTATAACAGGAGAATATGACGATTTTTATCGTTAGTTTTTAAATAATTTAAATGAGTTATTTTTGATTTTAGCCATCAAATTTAATTAACCTAAAAATATTTTAACATACTTTTAAAAAGTCAGATTCAGTATTGCTTCCTTATTATCTAATTACTTCTTACTTGCTAACCGCGGGGTTAAACTTACACGGTTGAATAATTCTAGCTTTTGAATCCACGATTTCATCTAACATTTCCCTGCATAAAAGAAGTTTTTGCGGAGAAAAAATTTGGATGAGTACCAAAGACACAAAATGCGAAGCATATTGGAATACTGCAACATCAACCTTTTATAAAGGACTGATTTAAATTTCCCACCTTCGTTGTATTGGCTCTAGAATTTTTTCCATTCTTTCTCTCGTTAAGCGTCCTTCTTTAATTGTAACCTTAAGTATGTTAACATGAAAGTCACTCCACTTAATCGGAGTGGTAATTTGGCATATTGGATTCAATTCTTTTAATTCATAGTCTTTCAACTTCAAATTTAAATTCTTTGCCATTTCCTCAAACAAATGAAAATCAAAGTGAGCTTCATTATCAATTATTAGATACTCCGTATTTAAGACCGATAAAAAAGCATATGCAACTGAGATGCATTTCTCGTTGCCTCCAAAACCACACCCTTCTCTTACCTTTACTATATGAGAGATATTAATTCTATTTTTAAGAAGAACCTCCTGCAAGAAGTTTATATTTTCAAACAGAAAATAAAAGACAGGTTTTTTAACCTCTCCAAGTTTGTTCGAATTTATTTTCACATCTAATAAATAAATTTTAGGTGATTTAGGGGCATCTTCGGGGAAATCAACAAAATCTGGATTAACATAGTAGTTAATATGTAATCCATCTCTAAATTTTAGCTCGTATAAGTGTTCTATTGTTACTACTGTTCTACCGTCATTGAATATTTCCCCCGTTCTTAAAGTTACCCATTGTGTAGAATAATCTGTATGTATAAAAAAGTCTGGCAGCTCGGTTATTCCGTAATCAGTCGCAATATTAATCTTCCCTCTAATATTTTCAGGGTTTTTAATATGGGTCAGTTCTAAAATATCTCTATAGTCATTACCGGCACTTGGATACCATAAGGTTCTCGGATTATCACCGGTTGAACGAAATAGTTCATCAAGTCGTGCTTGCGATTCTTCGCTATTTCCTTCCAAAAGTTTTTTAATCTCCATTATAACTTCTTTCTCAATAAATCTGTCAAGTGATATTTTAATAAATTTTATTTAAATTCTTGACAACAAACATAAAATAAAAATAACAAAATGCCAAATTGCTTGACTTTATTGTTATCTTGTGGTTTTATAATAACAATAAGCGTCGATCTTGGATATTATATAATTTGTATTTTGTCAAATAATCTTTTTTGTTCACTACAAGAATCACTACTGTCCAATAAAACTTTTTTGACAATTTAAGATTTTGAAGCCACCCCCCGTAGGGTAAAATAATTTTAGTATAAACTGATATTCTTCATTTGACTTTAAAAAATCTGTTTTGTCCAGAAATCCTTCTTTATTTTTCACATTTTAGTCCGCCATTTCTTCTGTGTCAAATAAATTTTCTCAGAAACCCCCTAATTTTCCTCATCTGCAATCAAACCCTCTGTTTTACCCTCTTTTGCCATTTAATTTCAAAAATAATTTTTGTATGTCTTAGAATAAAAAATGCCTTATT
This sequence comes from Candidatus Diapherotrites archaeon ADurb.Bin253, assembly GCA_002069705.1. GTDB lineage: Archaea > Nanobdellota > Nanobdellia > Pacearchaeales > GW2011-AR1 > MWBV01. Next base: position 9,059 of record MWBV01000013.1, read on the forward strand.
TTTCTCTATTATTATACCAAATTTTCACTCCCAGTCATAATATCTTTTTATCCATTTGAATATCAATAACTTACAAAAATTAGTGCAACTTAAATACGAAAGACCCAATATTCTTGCATAATTTTGATAAAATTGGTAAAATAAAATCGTAATATATTAGCATCTAAAGTTATAACTCTTTCTCCCTTTTGTTCAATTCCCCCCCTTTCTAAAAGGGGGGGTGTGGGGGGATTTGTATAGATAGCACAACGGGGGCAAGGAAGAAAAATGGTTAAGATAAAAGGACCTGGTCTTGTCCGAAGGATCCCTCGGGCGTAGCCCTACGGGCGAACCCTCTGGGTATAGTCCAACGGGCAATCCTGCGGATAAATTTGCTTTTTGACAATTTTGAGGTGATTCAATCAGCCTGGGTGACTGGGAACCCCGAAGTGGATTATGTAATTGGTTATTTGAGAGCAAAGCAAAAACCAAGGAAGACCAACTTTCTGGCTGTGATCCTGTTGTTATACTCGGCACAGGTAAATGAGTTAGCATTTAACCAATAAGAGAAAGAGTCGCTCTCTTTATAAAGAGAGTTCTCCCCTTTATGAAAGGGGAGTTAGAGTGGATTTGGGGGTTATAGGGTAGAGATGAAATTTAAAATGCTGTATTCTAAAATTCTTGATATACAGGGGTTTCAGAGTTTTCTGACACACTAGACTAGTAATTAATGAAGGAGGTGTCTATATGAGACAGATTAAGATTATCGTAGAAAAACATCCGGATGGCTATGTCGCTTATCCATTGGGGCTTAAGGGAATCGTAGTTGGACAAGGAGATACTTACGAAGAGGCTCTTTCAGATGTGAAATCAGCAATTCATTTTCACATAGAGACTTTTGGTAGGGAGGTTCTCGAGGTTGAACCACTGATTCTTGAAGCGTTCGTTGCTGAGACCGGAGTTGAAATTTGATGAAAAAATTCCCTGTTGATGCTCCAAAGCAAAAGGTAATCAAGGCATTGGAAACTCTCGGTTTTCGAGTTGTGCGTGAAAAAGAGCATATTTCCATGGTGCGAGAGAATCCAGATGGAAGTAAAACTCCTCTGACCATGCCTAACCATCCGAAAATAAAATCTTTTACTCTGAGAACGATTTGCACTCAGGCGGGTATTTCAAGGGATGAATTCTTAGAAGCTTATAACAGAGCATAGATATAGCAACGGCAGATAACACAGTGTTTGTGAAATAGCGAATTTTGGTATAAAGGTAATATAATGGAAAAAGTAAATAAAGCGGTAAGAATTGATTTTAAAGAAAGATTGAAAAAGGTATTACCTGAAATTTTTGAGGATAATATCACTACTGTCCAATAAAACTTTTTTGACAATTTAAGATTTTGAAGCCACCCCCCGTAGTGTAAAATAATTTTAGTATAAACTGATATTCTTCATTTGACTTTAAAAAATCTGTTTTGTCCAGAAATCCTTCTTTATTCTTCACATTTTAGTCCGCCATTTCTTCTGTGTCAAATAAATTTTGACAACAAAATGTATATATGATATATGCCAGTTGGCTGACAAGGGGGGAAACTTAAAGATTGTATTGGTTCGGTTATGAGCAGGACATTGAGAAGCGTTTAAGGAGAAAGCGACATGATAAGAAAAATTGAAAGGTGGACAGCCAAATGTAATAAATGTGATTCTATTTTATATGTTTGGGATAGTAAATGCGATATTAATTTAACTTCATTTCCTTCATATCAAGTACTAATAAATGAATTAGAAAAACAGAGCTGGAAATGGAAAAGAAAAGGCAAACAATGTTGTTGTAAAAAATGTCTTAACAAAAAAGAAAACTGCAAATAATTTAGTGAGACAATCTCATTTAAGAATAAATTGAATGTTTAGTTACATATACTAAAAGTTTTTTAAACAGGGGGGAGAATGAAAAAAACCTTAAAAATATTTTTGTGTATTTTTGCGTTTTCAACATTTGCTTTGCATGGGGAAGATATAGGAAATATAAAGGAAACAGATGGGACAGATTGGAATGAATTCGCTGACTTATTAAAGGTAACATGGGTTCATGGTTTTATAACAGGGACCGCAAGGGCGAACACAAAGGCAATGCAGAGCATAGATATGATATCTTTTTATCTGTCGGGGCAGAAAATACTATTGTCATCTTCCACAGATAAAGATTCCGAGAATATAAAAAATTTAAACATAGAATGCGCAGAGATAGTAAGAAAGGGAATTCAAGAAAGTATAGAGGATGCAAAAAAAGAGATAATAGAAGATTTCACAAAAATTACTGTTGGTCGCTGTTATTTTATTTTTTCTCCTTCGTAAGTAAATATTCTTTCTGTTCTTCAAAAAGTGTACACTGTGTTTGGATATTTTTAATCTCATTTTTTTGTATATTCAGACGATATTTTTCTTCAATCTTTCCTTTATTTAATCTATCAAGAATCATTTTGTAATACTTTTCATCAATTTCAGATGAGATATAATGTCTGTCAAGCACCTTGCAGACTTCTATTTCTGAACCACTTCCCCCGAACAGAATTATAACGATATCTTTTGGCATAGTACAGGATTTAATCAACATTTCAGAGAGTTTTTGCGGGATTTGGCAAGCGTGAAATGTTTTTTCTTTACTTACATTTTTGACTAAATCAAAATAGAACCAATCATAAGGCATTCTTCCTTTTGAGCCATTGGCTAAGTTTTGTAAAATTCGTTTATCTGTCGGATTCTTATATGATACAGCCACATTTTCTTTATAAAATTTATTATTCTTTGTCTTTCTACAATGTAGTATACTTCTATGGGCGGTAGTAAAACGATGTGGTGAATGTCCTACATTTGTATTATAAACCCAAACATAATCACATACTTCGTAACATACTTGGTCTAAATATTTAGTTCGTAAATAGGCATTTTGTTTTGGGTAGTTTATCAAAAACATGTTCCCTGTATCTTTCAAAACTCTTAATGATTCTTTTACCAATTCAATATACCACTCTATATACTCATCAAAGGATTTTGTATAAGACCTATCACCATATTTTATTCCAACATTATAATCAGGATCTCCATAGACCATATCGACACATTTATTAGGCAACTCTTTTAAGAGTTCCATAATATCTTTTAAGAACACTTTATTGAGGTAATTTTCAATATTGTTGTTCATTTTTTATGCCTCTATTATAGCATTGTATAACATTGCCCGTCCTTTATAATTCCAATAGACAATATCTTCCATAACAAACATCCATTTTACTACTTTCAAAAGAATATCTACTTTTGCACCTGTTTGAAATGCCGTTTGTAAATCAGGATATCTCTCTAATAATCTATCAACATCATTTTCTGAACAATTGTAGAGTGTGCGGAGTGCTTCTAATAATTCGTTAAACTTTTGCGGATTTTCCTGTTTCTTATTCTGAAAGTCAGATTTGATTTCATCGTGTGTTCCTCTCCCCAATCCAAATTCCTCCAATACTTCTACTTTAAAATCAAAGTTCCATTTATTTAACCCTGCTGGTCTGAAAATAAAAAGTTTTTTACCAGTTGATAAATTTTCCACAGGGTAACGAAATTTTATACCATGTCCCCTTTAAGAACTTTCAGTAGTGATAAATATATTTACAACTTTTTTCACAATTTCATCTCGGTTCATAGAACCTTTAATTTCAATAGGAGCACATTCTATTTTAATTGTTTCTTTCTTTTTCATGTTTTCATTTCCTTTTTTAGCAACTAATTTCACATAGATTAAAATAACCGAACTAATTCGTTTATCCCCAAATATGCTGTTGGTCGCTCTTTGTTATTTTAATAACAATCAAATTAAGTTTCTCCAGCCAACTCTAATGAATTTTTCTCAACAACTTTTCTCACTGTTTCAATATTATCTATGTTATCAATTATTGCTTTAAGATAAGGGTTATCTTTGATTTTAGCCACCAAATTTAATTATCAAAAAAATTGTAGAACATATTTTTTAAAAGTCAGATTCATTTAACTGGTCCTTTTATCTAAATCGGTCAATCGTGCAAAACAGGGAAAAAAGGGGTTGAACGGTATTCTTTCCTACTCCAATAAGGGTTTCAGAGAAATCGGTCAGTCGGTCAAGAAAATGATTTAAACCTGTATCCTCCAAATGAAGGTGTAAAAACATATTGAAAGCATGCTGTTTCTCCTCTATAATAAAAGGAAAGCCGTACATACAAAGGAGAAACCCAATGGGTGAAAATAAAAACAGCAGTTTCTGGGTAGAATTCAACAAGAAACTGAAGATAGGATTTCGTGGGACACAGGTAACATCCGACGGAGGATTGATAGCGATAAGAGAGATGGATGAAAAGCTGGGATTAACAGAACTGGCGGAAGAATATCTGCGAGACAAGAGATACGGCAAGAACATACAGCATGAGATGGCAGGATTGCTGATACAGTCATTGTATTCACGTCTGGCCGGATATGAAGACACCAACGATGCGGAAGGATTAAGGACCCTGGAATGAGAGCGGTAATCGGAGCCCGCGCATTGGCAAGAGGTGGAGCAGGCGAGACAACAGTGGGCAGATTTGAGAAAGAGATACTGCTGGGGGGAGACAACCTGCGCAATCTGGGAGGGATATCCATGCAGTGGGCGGAGAAGATGGATACTGTTCGCGGTGAGAAAGAAATAATACTGGACATAGACAGTTCTGAGAGTCCGGTGTATGGAGAACAGGAAGGAGCAACTTATAACGGTCACTTTGGGATGAAATGCTATCATTCGTTGTTTCTCTTCAACAGTCATGGCGATTGCCTTAAGGCAAAACTGCGTCTAGGCAATGTACACAGTACAGAGGGCTGGCGTGAATTTCTCGAGCCGGTATTGAGACATTACTTTGAGAAAGGGGTAAGCGTAAAGATGCGTGGCGACGCCGCCTTTGCCACACCGGAATTGTATGGCCTATGCGAAGAGATGGGTATAGACTATGCAATAAGGATAAAAGATAACGGGAAATTAAATAAACATGTTGAGCAATACATGAAAAGACCAGTGGGAAGGCCGGGCAAGAAGTCGATAATAAAATACATCAGTTTTCAGTACCGTGCAGGGTCATGGGACAAAGAGCGAAGGGTAGTAGCCAAGATAAAGCATCATCAGGGAGAGTTGTTTCCACGGATAGGATACAAAGTAACCAGCATGAAAGGAAACAAGAAATCAGTGGTGAAATTCTACAATCGCAGGGGCACCTGTGAACAGTGGATAAAGGAAGGCAAGTACACGTTAAACTGGACACGTTTATCCTGCCAGGGATTCAAGAAAAACAAGGTGCGGTTGAACCTCTTCATTATGGCGCATAACCTGGAAAAGATATACCTTACGCTGGCATTGCTGGAGACAAAAAAAAGCTGGTCGTTGCGCACTATATAACCAAAATTAAATGTACATTAGATTTCTTCTTGGAGCAAAACCGACAACCCGATTTATTAACATCTCGTTCCCGATAACACCGCTGCCTCCGAATATCCTGAGACCGGCACTCAACTGTTCCGGCATACGGCTGCCACAAATAAGTTGGAAGACAACCCCGTTCAAGTTAACTTCAACTTGATAAATATCTGTTTCAAACTCTCCGTGAAATGGATTAAAATCTATAAATCTGCCGGCATAAGGGAAGTTAACGACAGCGTTATCCAGAAAGAAGGAAATCTGTGCACCTGTGTCAAATAACATCCGGTATTCGTGGTTGGCTATCAGGGCGTTCAGTATTGTAAAGTTCCCGAAACGGGATAATTGCACTTCTTGACCTGCATATTCCAACTCGTTTGTAGAAATAGTGAGTTGATTATTGCCAATGTCTATAATATGGTCAAACCTACCAAGTATATCCATTCCAATCAAGCCGATGCAATTGACGCCTATGTGCTTGGAAATCATTTCAGCATTAAAGGGAGCTATCGGAGCAGGTAAATTTAAGGGAAGCTGAAATTGTATGCCACCAAGAAATAGGTTTCTTATATTTCCAAAACTGTTACTCGAACCTGTATCCAATAGCCATAAATTTCCATCCAATTCAATGAAGATATGTCTTTGTATAAAGTAAATATGCAGTATCATAAAATTTACCTCCTGTCTGTTATTGATTACATAAAACTTGTTTTATCAGATATTATGCAGGTCAATTTTATCTCTTGAAATTATCAGCAGGTCATTGTCGGTTGTTGCCGTATCTATCCATAACCGATAAAATTCATCCTCATTCATATCCGTGCGTTTCTCCATGTTGGGGTTGTTGAAAAAGACCCTTTTGTCTCTGAACTCCTTAATTACCAGAGAATGAGGCTGAGACTCTGCTCCCCACCTGACTGTGGGAATTACCACCCCTGCTTCTTTTTCTACTATCTTTCGTGGCAGGTCTTTGTATTCATATCCGTATTGTTTCTGCCAGTCTTCTGTCCACTCGATTGAACTGATTCTATCTGCTAAATTTTCACACCTTTGTTTCTGGCCTTGAATCCAGTTTTCAATTTCTTGCCTTGTTTTTTGAGCGCTATTAGCTATGATTTCATAATCCTCCTCACGAAGGTTCTCAGGCTGTCTTGAAATGAAAATCACATTAAGCCCCTGTTCTGCAGCCACAGCGCAGTTTCCCCCGGGAACAGAATAAACTGATATTCTCCATTTGACTTTAAAAAAGCTGTTTTTACTCTAAATTCTGACTTGCTGCTCACATTTTAGTCCGCCATTTCTTCTGTGTCAAATAAATTTTCACAAAAACCTCCTAATTTTTTTCATTTGCAATCAAACCCTCTGTTTTACCCTCTTTTGCCATTTAATTTCAAAAATAATAGGATTTTTTGTTTTGAAGTGAAAAATGCCTTTATTTTCGTTTTTAGTCCTCTGTTTCCAATGTTTTTGGAACAGAAATAATGAGGAAAATATGAGTGATGAAAAAAATAATTTGTAAGAAAAACATGTGGCAATAACAAAAATTTGACAGCAGGGTAAGTAAATTATAAGATACAAAAAAAACAAGTAGAAGGGGGGAAGATTAGAAAAGATGGAAGATAAACATCTAAATCTTTTTTACTGTTACGAAAGAGCGGAAGAGAAAAGTAGAAAAAATAAGAATAAAGTAATTAAAGGATATGAGGAAATATCACTTGAAAATAATGTGACACGTGCTTTCATTATTTTGCTAAAACACTGCCCGAAACTTCTAAAGAAATTTTTGAATAAGAGTTTTAAGAATTATTATTCTGCTCCAGAAAAAGAAGAATCAAGTATTTTAAGGGAGATTGAAATAAATAACCCAGAATTTTTTATTCAAGAAAGACTTGATTCTTTTGAAAAAATTAAAAAGTGTAAAAAAGTTTTAATATTAGGAATCTCACCAGAAGGAAAATATTCTAACGTAAATGAATTACAAGATGAAGGTAGACAAGAAAGTTCAATATTTGATGCAGGGATTTTTTTAAATGACACCTTTATTTTAATTGAAAACAAGACTGTAGGTGGCCAAAATAAACGCCAAATTGAAAGATACGTTGAATACTTTAAAAGTATTGATAAAGGTATTAAACCGCAAATATTTTTTCTAAAATGGTCAGATTTTTATGGATTCCTTGAAAATATTTGCCTTGCCAATGAACCTGCCGATGAAAAAGAAAAATTTATTAGAGAAGAATTTAAAAATTTTCTTAAAATACAGGGGGTGAAAATGACTGGATTTAAAGGTTACTGTGGAGAAGATTTTGATGTTCTTTATTGTAGTGGAAAGGAAAGACCAAAAGAAATAGAGAACATTAGAGGAAAAATTAACGAGATGGCTAATCTTATTGCAAAGGATTTGGGATTACATACGGACCCGAGGAATTTTGATGGACGAGAATTTGGAATAGTGATAGGAGAAAAAGAACAAGAAATAGAGGCTCGTAACGCTGTCAAATATCCCAATTTTTATTTGGGACTAAACTCAGAAAATTTATATTTGCAAATTACAATTGAAGGACTGGCACTTTCAGAAAGATTTATAAGAAAGATGCAAGAAGATGAGTCCTTCCGACAAGATATAAGAGATAAATTAAAAAATATAGACAAAGTTAAACTGGTTTGTGCTGAAAAATTTCTTTCTCGTAACCAAGGAAATAAATGGTTTATAGAAGAAATCCTGAGCAAGACAACTTTTCCAAAACAAGATTTTTGGCAAAATAAGAAACAAGAAATGGAGAACAGGCGTGAAAAGACAGCAGCATACCAAAAAGCAGGAATTAAATTTACATCCCAAGGGGTAGAAATTCAGTCAATATTTCCTGTTTTTGCTTTCAGGGTTTCTTTTAATAGATATCAGGTAGAGAAAGAAAAAAACATTAAGAAAAAGATAAAAAAGGTTCTGAAGTCCTTGATACCTTTACAAAATTTTCTTCGTGAAAACATTTAAAAAGGCAGTAGTGTCCAAAAAAAATTTCCCAAATTATACAAAAGGATTTTAGAAGATGTGGGTAAGGGATAGATCCCCGATAGAGAGAGGAATTCAGATAAGAATTACCTTTTAGATCTAATACATTACAATTAACGAGAGGTATTTATGCGAGTGAATCTTATTTCGCCAAGATCTCCAGTGGCATCTGTTACAAAAAGAGATAAGGCAATTCAATTTTCACGTTTGAGTTTGATGACAGTCGCTGCACTATTCCCGCCTGATGCTGAGATAAAATTGGTCAATGACAGCCTTGATGAAATAGATTTTGATGAAAAACTTGATATGGTTGGTATATCCACTATAACTTCCACTGCTCCAAGAGCATATGAAATTGCAGATGAGTTCAGAAAAAGAGGAATTACTGTGATTATGGGCGGAATTCATCCATCAGTACTGCCAGAAGAAGCATCCATTCATGCAGATGCAGTTGTAATAGGAGAAGCAGAAGGAGTGATGGATAAATTGATAAATGATTTTAAGAATAAGAATCTGAAAAAATTTTACAAATCATCTGAAAGACCTGACCTAACAAATCTTCCTTTGCCGAGAAAAGACCTTTTATTTGGTAACAAATTTTACAGGGAAATGGACCTTGTTCAAACAACAAGGGGATGTCCTTTTGGTTGTGATTTTTGTAGCGTTTCTGATTTTTTTGGTCACACTTACAGAACAAGACCAATTCCTGATGTTATTAAAGAAATTAAGTTATTGAGAAACAGAACAGTTATATTCTTTGTGGATGATAATATTGCCGGTAGGCCTGATTATGCTAAAGAGTTATTCAAGGCATTAATTCCATTAAAGGTTAGATGGTTCTCACAGGCATCTGTAATATTTGCAAAGGATAGGGAACTTCTCAAACTTGCTGCTCGTAGCGGATGTAAGGCTCTTTTTGTAGGGTTTGAGTCCATTTCACGCGAAAGTTTGAAACAGGTTGGGAAAAACATGAATCGTGTTGATGAATACAGGGAGTGTATCAAACGATTTCATGATAGTGGCATTGCCGTTGTTGGTGCATTCATTTTTGGTTTTGATTCAGACGATGTCAGCGTTTTTGAACAAACTGTTGAATTCATTGAACGTAACAAGATTGAACTTGCAAGTTTTTCCATCCTTACGCCTTTGCCCGGGACACATTTGTATAGAGAGATGGAACAACAGGGAAGGATATTTGAACGAAACTGGGAAAAGTATACCTGCGGTGAGGTTGTTTTCAAGCCAAAACTTATGAGTGTTGATGCCTTACAAAATGGTTATTATTGGGCGAGGAAACAGATATCATCATATGGTTCAATATTTAAAAGAACTTTTCTGCCGAACAGGAAATCTCTTTTGTTTTTCTACATAAACCTGATAATGAGGAGATCAAGCAGGGCTTCTCTAAAAAAAACAGAGATATTAAGAACTTAGTATTTTTTAATTCTTCTTCTAATAATTCAAATAATTCAGAAAACCTTTTTTGTATTTTATAATATGTTTTATGAAAAAGAGCCTTTTTTTGTGGGTACTGGGAATTACGACATGTGCAAGATTATTGTTTGCTGCAATTGTTCCAATTACTGGTGATGAGGCCTATTTTATTACCTGGGCAAAACATCTTGATTATGGGTATTACGAGCATCCACCGATGATTGGATGGATTATGTGG
>MWBV01000014.1 GCA_002069705.1 Candidatus Diapherotrites archaeon ADurb.Bin253
AGTAGTAACAGCATTAGGAGCATTAGGTGTGTTCTTTGTTGTTAGAAAGAAATAAGCCAGATAATTTGTTTTTTTTATTTTTTGTGAATTTATTTTTATTTTTCCCTGTTTGATTGATTAAATTTTTGGAGATTTTTGTATAATTAAGATTTAAAAACCTTCTAAAATAAGTATTGTTATGGCGGGGTTAACAACTCATTTAATTATTGTCTTTGTGTTTGGAGCATCTATTTGGATATTTTCTAAAAGATGGTATTATGCTGCAGCTTTTGGACTTGGGCATTTAATTCCTGACTTGATAAGTTTTGGAATAACAGGAATTAGGCAAAAATCTGCAAATCCTGGTATTATAATGACTAATGATTGGTTTTCACCTCTTGCAACATTCAGCCATAATGCTTTGAATTGGGCTGCTATCTTACTTGTGCTTTGGTTAGGATTTGTTCTTCTGTATAGTTTTAAGAAAATAGATAAAAAGCAGTTTGCAGGTTATATTTTGGTTCTGATTTATTTTATTTTTGGGGTTATTTTGCATTTAATTGTTGATAAACTAATAATTGAACATAATTATTGGATATGAGTTTAAGAGAAACTTGAGAATAAATCTTTAAAAACCATCTTTACATAATATAAAGAATGAAAAAGAGAGCTAAAATTCTTCTTATAATAATAATTATAGTTGCTGCATTAATGGGGTTATTGTATTTGATTTCACTTATGACTGGGATGAGTATGACTGGAAATGCAATTGGGTTTTTGCAGAAAAGTGAGGTAGTTGATCAGGCCTATATTGATTCAAGTATTCAGAAGTTTATAGATAAAGCAAATAAAGAAGAGAAATATTTGAAGTTTATAGCTGATTCTGAATATGATTCAATGGAACTAATAATAGCTAAGCAAAGATATTATATAGAGTATGATTCTGAAAAAAAGAAAGTTATGCAAACTGAAGAAAAAGAAACAGATTTTACAATGAAAATAAGTGCTAGGAAATTTAACAAGGTTATGGTATTGTATAAAAAAGGAGATATGAAGGGGGCTGCTATGAAAGTTGTAGGAGAGATACCAAGAAGAGTTAAGATTAGTTTATTTAAGCAGTGTATGAATACTGAATGGTGTAAGAATGGACATTTCTAAGATAATTAAGTTTTAATCTTAAAATTAAGTGTTTTGTTTAATCAATAAATATAAAAATAATGTTGGGCAATATTAAAGATAGAATAAAATGGTAGTCAAGAGAACAGAAAAAGAAAGCAAGTCCAAAATGAAGATGAGTATTTTTAATACTCTTACTAGAAAAGTTGAAGAGATTAAACCAATAAAGAAAGGGGAGATTGGAATGTATTCTTGTGGACCGACAGTTTATGGGAGAGCACATGTTGGAAATATGAGAGCTTACATATTTGCAGATACATTGAGGAGAGTTTTAGAGTATTATGGATATAAAGTCAAGCATGTTATGAATATAACAGATGTTGGACACTTAACTTCTGATGCTGATAGTGGGGAAGATAAAATGCAAAAATCAGCAAGAGAAGAGAGATTAAGTGCTTGGGATATTTCTAAAAAATACACTGAATTGTTTTTTGAAGATGAAAAAGAATTGAATATAATAAGGCCAAGTGTGGTATGTAATGCTACAGACCATATTAAAGAACAAATAGAACTTATTAAATCTCTTGAGAAAAAAGGATATACATATAAGACAAGTGATGGGATTTATTTTGATACTGCTAAATTCAAAAAGTATGGAGATTTAGCAAAGCTCAATATTGAGGGCTTGCAGGCAGGTAAAAGAATTGATGTTGGTGAAAAGAAAAATAAAACTGATTTTGCATTATGGAAATTTTCAGGAGAAGATGAGAAGAGAGATATGGAATGGGAGAGTCCTTGGGGCAAGGGGTTTCCTGGATGGCATATTGAGTGTTCTGCAATGTCAATGAGATATCTTGGAGATAATTTTGATATTCATACAGGAGGAATTGACCATATTCCAATACATCATACAAATGAGATTGCACAATCAGAATCATCAACAGGAAAGAAGTTTGTTAATTATTGGGTGCATTCAGAATTTTTAGTTTTAGGTGAACAGGAAAAAATGAGCAAGTCATTAGGAAATGTGATTAATTTAGATACAATAAAAGAAAAAGGATTTACTCCAATGGATTATAGATATTTATGTTTAGGTGTTCAGTATAGAAAGAGATTGATTTTTGGAGAGGATGTTTTAAAGAGTGCTGCTAATTCAATGCAGAGACTTAGGAATAAAATAATTGAAATAAAAGAAGAAAATCCTAAAAAAATTGAATTAAGCAAATTAAGTTCTGAGTCCAAAAAATATCTTGAAGAATTTAAAGAGAGTGTTTTCAATGATTTGAATACTCCAAAGGCATTGGCTGTGATGTGGAATATGCTTTCAGATAATGAAATTTCAAATTCAGAGAAATATAATTTGATTTTGGATTTTGAGAGAGTTTTAGGATTAGGTTTAGATAAGATAAAGAGAGAAGAAATTAAAATTGATAATAAGTTGCAGAAATTACTTGATAAAAGAGAAGAATTTAGAAAACAAAAGAAATGGCAAGAAGCAGATAAAATAAGAGATGAAATTCTTGCAGAGGGTTATGTTATATTAGATACAGGTGAAGGACCTAAACTTGAGAAGTCTGGAAAGTAAGAGATTAATAACTGATTAATTAGAATACTTCTATTATTAAACATTAGAGAATGTTTATATATATTATTTTTATTAAATATAAATGAATAAGAAGGGAATCTTGATGGTTATTTTTATGATGATCTTAGGGTTATTAATTGCATTTTATACTCCTAAATCTGATGGGCCTGATTTAAAAGTTAATTCTAAAATTGAAGATAGATATTCTGCTTTAAAAAATGGATATTATCTTAATTTTTTAGTTGTAGAGAAAAATGAAGATTTAAGAAAGTTAGAGGAGATTACTGATGGAAAATTATTATATTACATTAGAGAAAGAAATAAAGAGGGATTTCATTGTAAAGATTGGAGAATGTTAAAAAGAGTTCAATATTCTTCATATTTTATGGGAAGAAATTTTGATGGAGGATGGTGGGGAATAGATGTTTTAGATTGTGGAGATTATTATTATATTTTAGAAATGAGTGATTCTGGAATAGGGCCTATTTACGGGTCATTTAACAAGTATTAAAATATTTCAAATCATACGAATAGTTTATAAAATACATAATATTTAGTAAAAAGAGGTTGAACAAACAAAAGAGTTTGATAGAAAAGAGGTGATATGGTTACAGAACAAGTTGCAGGTATCTTATATCCAGCATTATTGGGTGGTGTTGGGGGCTTAACAAGAGGGGTTGTTGGGTTATTGAAAGCTTTATCTTTGAGAAGAAAAATATTGTGGGGATATTATGCTATAACTGTTGGAGTTGCAGTTGTTATAGGTATATTTACAGGGTTGATATTTAATTTTGATTATAGATTATCACTTTTAGCAGGGTATGCTGGAACTGATATTCTTGAAGGAATTTACAAGAGTTTTGCAGTTCAGAAAGTTTATGTTGGAAGTGCAAAGGCAACAACTAAAAAGATAAAATGAAAAAACAAACAATAGGAAAAGTGCAGTTATGGATTGGAATAATTTTGTTGATAGTTGGGATTATAGGTGTAATTGCTTCAATAGTTCTTTTAAACAAGAGATTAAATTATATTACACTTGAATCATCAATAGGAATAGGTTCTATAATTACAATGTTTATTTCATTGTTATTTATAACACAAGGATTAGTAAACAAATCTGAGGAATAAAAAGGAAATGGCAAAACAAATTAAAACAATAGATTATGATTTAGAAGAAGATATCCTTTTCATATCTAATGGTGAAAAGGTTAAGGCATCTTTAGATATAGGAGATTTTATCTTAGATGTAAATCATAATAATCTTATTTGTGGCATAGAGATAATGGATGCGAGTGTGAACCTTGGGATAGATAAAGAAACATTAAATGAAATAAAAAGCATCAAAATGTCTGTTACATATAAAACAAACCATGCTTATCTTTTGCTTATGCTTTCTTTTAAAAAAGGGCATAAAGAAGTAAATATGCCAATTCCCCTTACTATTAATTTAGGACATAAAACTCCAAGAAAGGATGTTTTAGTTTACAATTAGAATATAAAAGAGGTGAAAAATGCAACAAAGATATATTGAATATATTATTGAAGCTAGAAAAAGAGGTTTCAGAGATGATGTTATTAAACAGAGTTTAATTGATAAAAACTGGCCTGAATCTGAAATCAATAAAGCATTTGCAAAAGTAGATGGTGAGACAATTCTTACAAAAGAAATTGATGGAGAAAATGAGAATGCAATAAAAAAAGAAATTGAAGAACACCACAAATTAAACAAAGAAATTCGTAAATTGGCATTAAATGCTGAAAGGAAATTGAATAAAAGTGATTCAGTTATGATATTTTTAGATAAGAATTTAAGAGAAGCTCTGGAAAAGAGAGCAAAGAAAAATATGCTTACATTACCAGAGCAAATTGAGGATATTTTAAGGAGAAGCACTTTAAATCAGAAACTAAAGAGAACTCCTCCAGAAGAGAAGCTTGATGATAGATTGGTTGGATTGTTTTCAAGAAAAAATACAGGACCAAAGGCAAAGAGTAAAAAGAAGACTAAAGGAAAAACTAAAAAAGGAAAAAAGATTACTAAAAAAATAAAGAAGAAACCTGAAAAAAAGAAAACTAAAAAGAAGGGTAAGAAAAAATGAATAAAGAAATTATTTTGATTATAGCAATATTGTTAGCAGCAATAATCACAATTATCCTTATAATTAATTTTATAGTTAAGAGAAGAAAAAGGAAAAAGAGGGAACAAGAAGTAATGCCTAAACTGAATGAATGGGTTAAACAGGCCAAAGAGATGGGATATAATTATACAAAGATAAGAACTCTTTTAGAGATAAATGGATGGGAGAAAAAGTTAGTTAAGAAAGCGCTCAAGAATAATGGATTAGAAAAGCCCGAAGGATATGTTGAGTGAAAGTAATTAAATAAAACTCAGTTGTTTTTATTATTAGAATTATCTATACTATCGTTTCTAACTATCTTTTTTAATTTACTTTCATTTTTAGAATGAATTCCAAGAGAATTGTGAATTTCATACTCTTTTTCAGAGTCTGGTCTCATTAAACCTGTTTTATAGTATAGGTCCTGCATTCTTTCTAAGATTATTTCTCCGTCTCTATCATAATAGTATGGCATTTTGTTTACCTCTAATATTAATATGTTGTAATTAAGTCACTTCTCTTTATAAATCTTTGTATTTAATGTAACTTGATAGTAATTACAATAAAAAGGTTTAAATAAAATTATATCTTTAAATAAGTATGTCAAAAGTAGTGTGTTAAGTATTTGAAGTGAAGATATGTGAGTGAGGTCAAATTAAGCATATTAGTTTTAAAGAGATAAAATTAAATAACAAAAAACCATTAAAACAATATGAAGCCAAAAATATGCTGTAAAGTAATAAAAATAAAGGAATTCTCTTTTGAAGATTATCCTTTTGAAGGATATGAATTGAAAATGAGGGGTGGGATGAAACCCAATATTATAACATTGTTAAAAATTAAAGATGATTTTAAAGGAAAGGATTTGTCTTTGCATAGTCAATTGGGGAGAATATTCAGTTGTGTTGAAAGAGGATTTCCAGAATTCAGTGAAGCTGAGATGAATATCTTAAAATCAGAGATAATTATCTCAAAACTAATAGGTATTAAACAAATAATATTTCATATGAAAGAGAGTCCTTTAACAAAAGAAGAAATTAAGAGATTTAATGAGATTATACTTTTTGCAGAAAAAAATGGAATTGAGATGGTTTATGAGAATCATATATGTTCAGAAAATGTTATTTTAGATGTTTTAGAGAAGTTACCAAAAGTTAAATTTTGTCTAGATATTGGACATTTAAATATTGCAATGAAGAAAGGGTATTTTAATATGGATATTAAAGAATTTTTAGATAGAGTTAGTTCAAAACTAGTGAACATACATGCGCATAATAATTATGGTGAAGAAGATGAACATAATTCTATTGAAGATGGGAACTTAGATTGGAAAGACCTGTTAAACAAGTTAAAAGGTAGTAATCTAAAGAAGATAGTTATTGAAAACGATGATAAAGATGATGTAATTAAATCAAAGAAAGCTCTTGAGAAGTTCTATAAAATAAAATAAAAAGAAAAGTGTATAAATCTTAAAGATAATCACAATTCCCAGTAGGGCTTTTTCTTTTTTTCACCGAAGCAATCTAAATCAAATTTAGGAGTGTAAAGGAGTTTTATTTCTATAGGTTCAATTTTTAGAGGTTTTATTTCTATTGGCTTGTAAGTTGGAAGTGGGATGTCCTCTCTATTGGATAAATTCAGATCCAGAAGTAGAAATAACTTCTCCGCTCAGATAATTAACTATAAATAGATTTAATAACTAAAAACAATATGCCCATAGTAAATTTTTTATTTGAAAAAGAAAAAGACGCTTGGAATATTTGGAATGGAGTAAACGAAAAAATAAGAAGATTTGGAAATCCGATTATTTCTCCCAAGATTACCGCGGCTATAAAAGACAAATTTTTGGAAGAATCAATTCCTGAAATCAAAAGAATCAACCAAACAATTTATGATTCTGGATTAATAGAAAATTTTATTGAATCCTTACAGAAATCCTGGGAAAAAATAGAAAAAGAATTTTTCAGAAGAATTGAAACAATCACTGGCAAGAATTTTAATGGAGATGTGTCATGTTTTATCACGACAATTGGAACTTGTCCATACAATCCAAAAGAAAGATGGTTTATGAGCTCTTTACTCTATAATCTACCTAAATCAGTTGTATCTATCGGACACGAATTGTTGCATATACACTTCCACGACTATTATTTTGAAGACATAGAAAAACAAATCGGAACAGAAAAAACTCACGACCTACGCGAAGCCCTTACAGTTTTATTAAATTTAGAGTTTAAAGATTTATTAATAGGATTTGATGAGGGCTATGAACAACACAGAGAGTTAAGAGAGTTTATTATTCAAGAATGGAAGAAAGAAAAAAATTTTGATAAATTGTTGGAAAAATGCATCGTTAAACTATGCAAAACTAATGACTTTATTAAAAAATGAAAGATGTTTTAACCGTAAAAGTATCCTAATCCTATAAAATAAAAAGAAAAGTGTATAAATCTTAAAGATAATATTAGATTATGACAGAAATAGATTTTAAATGGTCTTGGATATATGAATCTGTAATTCATAATCCAACAGTTAAAGAAGAATTTAACTATGAAGAGTATGAAAAATTCATAAATTCTTTTTTGGATAGAGTCAAACCTATTTGGAAAAACAAAGAAAAAGAGATATTGTCATATATTGAAGAAATAACTGAATTAAAATGGAAAGCCTAAAATGGTGCTTTAAACAGAAGGAAGGTATTAAATAAATGGAAAATCTAAATTAATTATTCCTATAAAAAAACTTATTTATTATTTTCTTATTAATAAGATAAGACCTGAAATTACAAACTCTAAGCAATGTAACTGCTGTATGACCCTCAAAATAAACCACCTCCATTTTCTTTCCTTTCTTTGAAAGATATTCTGGTAATGGAACAAAATCCCCATCTCCACTAAATAATAAAGCAACATCAAATTTATTGTCATAGGCATCTTTTTGCATCTGTAGGGCTAATCTAATATCATCTTCTTTTATTTTATGGCATTGAGTTCCATCCATATTATCTCTTTTCGTTCTTTTGCATAATATTATATTAATTCCTTCTTTCTTTAATCTTGATAGAAATTTTTGCTGTTTTGTATAAAGCGAAGGATTCAGATCTTGTTTAAGAGGGGCAATAACATAATAAATTTCAATTAATTTTCTGCTTTTTGTTATAAAATTTACATATCTCTTGAAATCAAAATTAAAATCTGTATAAAATTTATTTATAGACTTAATTCCATAAAGAAAATTTTCTCCGTCTATAAACACCGAGACTCTCTCCATTTTAAAAAAAGCCTGCGTTGCCTAAGCAACGACAGGGAGTACAATGCGGGATTCTGCAAGCAGATTAGAGGCTCTCCCTGAAGCCAAAATAGTATAACCATAGAAGTTTATAAATATTTATTTTCTTTTGTTATTCAAATTAGAATTCTAAATCCTTTAAATAATCACTTTTAAAAGCCTTATTTTGTATATATAATTCATGAAGACGGGGTTCTTTAGAAAAGAACCTACGATGGTAGAAAAATGAAAAACAATAAAAAGAAATCAAAGCAAGAAAAAGAATTGATAGGAAATGGTTTTTTTAAAGAGAAATATAAGAAGATTATGGAAGATTCTCTTTATAAGAACTCAATTTATTTGATGATTAGTTCAGCTGTTATGGCTGGTTTTGGATTTTTCTTTTGGCTTATATGTGCAAGATTATTTAGTGCAGAAGATATTGGATTAGCAACAACAATAATTTCTGTTATGGGATTAATTGCTTCAATTTCTGTTTTAGGATTAAATAGTGGATTAATAAGATATTTGCCAACATCTAAAGATAAAAGTAAGAATGTAAACACTTGCTTCACAATTGTTGCTTTGATTGCAATTATTGTTTCATGTATATTTTTGCTTGGATTGAATAAGTTTTCACCAAGATTAATGTTTATTAAGCAGAATATAATCATGAGTTTTGCTTTCATATTTTTCATGGTTATTTATTCTATGAACTCTATAATCGAGAGTGTGTTTATGGCTATAAGAAAGGCTAAATTCATACTTGTTAAGAATACAATATTTAGTGTATTAAAACTTGTAATTCCTTTTGTATTTATTGCATTAGGAATTGCAGGAGCATTTGGAATATTTAGTGCTTATATGTCTGCAATGTTAATTGGATTTGGGGTCGTATTCTTGATTCTTGTTTACAAGTTCAAATACAAACCTAAATTTGTATTTTATGATGATGTTATAACTAAGATTGGAAAATATTCTTTTGTGTTGTATCTTGCAGGATTTATTGGAGGATTGACAACATCATTGATGCCTTTGATAATTACCAACACAATTAATCCTGAAACAACTGCTTATTATTATATAGCAATGCAGATTGTTTCACTGATATTCATAATTTCAGGTGCAACAACAAATTCTCTATTTGCAGAAGGAAGTTATAATCAAAAATCATTAAAGAAAAATGTTCAAAAATCAATCTGGATTATTTCTATTCTTTTAATCCCTGCAATATTGTTAACGTTCTTATTTGGGAATTTTATACTTGAAGCATTTGGTGAACAATACTCTACCCAAGGATTACTGTTCTTGAAAGTAATGGCATTAAGTGCAATATTGGTATCAATAAATAATATCTTTGGAAGTGTGTTCAAAGTAAAGAAGAAAATATGGGGAATAATGACTAGAAATATAATAGGAACTGTTGTAACATTAGGATTAAGTTTCATATTAATTAGAGAGTATGAATTAATGGGTATTGCTTATGCATATATAATTGGACAGGCAGTAACAGCAATAGCTTTTTGGATTATGTGGAAGTGTGGAAAGAAAAAAGATAAATTAAAAAAGAAAACTAAAGAGAAAAAGTAAATGAACAACCCAAAAATTTATAATCTCTATATTATTTAATTTACTAATTAATTCCATAGGATCTGTAAAAGGATCCTATGTTTTATCTTATGGAAAATAATTCTAAAAAGATGCGTGTATCTATTTACATAGATGGGAGCAACCTTTATTTCTCTGCAAAAAATGCATTTAATTGTAAAATAGATATTGAAAAACTTTGCAAAAAAATAGTTGGTAAAAATGAATTAATAAAAATAAATTACTATATTTCTCCTATCGAACAATTCAGTAACCCAAAAATGTATGCAGAACAACAGAGTTTTTTTGAAAAAATTAGGAAAATAGATAAATTAAAAATAATATTTGGTAGGCTTGAAAAAAGGAGTAAGTGTAAGAAAATATACTATGTTGAAAAGGCAAGTGATGTAAATTTAGCATTAGACTTAGCATTGGATGCACAAAAGGGAGAATATGATGAAGCGTATTTAATATCAAATGATGGAGATTTTTCTGGGGCAGTTACTTCTGCTATAAATTTTGGAAAAAAAGTAGTATATGTAGCAATAGGAAACAAAAAATCTATATCTCATCATCTCAGGAGAGTATCTTCAAGAACTTTTTATATTACTAAACAATTTATTCTTAATTGCAAATTAGTTTAATCAGCAACTTCATTACATGTTTCAGGAGGAATAATTAGAATATCTCCATAACCTTCTTCTAAAAGATATTTGTTTACGAGTATTTTTTCTCCTAAATCATTTTCAATATAAACCCAAGCTAATAATCTTCCATATTTATCTATAGTTTCAACATCATAATTAGAGGTGTTAATATAAACTTCTCTGTTTAAAATTAGGTCTTCTAAAAATAATTTTGCATCTTCATAACCAGGTTTTCCTCTTTCGGGTGTATCTACACATAGTAGTCTTACTTTTTCTCCAGAACATAATTCAAAAGTATCACCATCTATTACTCTGTCAACTCTTGTTGGAAAATCAGAACAGGATTTTATCTTATTTATCTTAATTAATGGAGAGACAATTATAATGAATCCTACAACAACTAAAGTTAATAATATAAATGTAAAAACTATCCACTTCCAGTTATTTTTCATAGGAATATCATAATAGCTTTAAATTTAAAATTAACTATTTTATTTAAACAAGAACATTATCTATAAACAGGTTAAATTTATAATCTTGAGATATTATTAATTATTATTAAACATAATAATGGAAATTGAGCCTGTTGTTGAGTTTATAATTAAAGCAAGAAAAAGAGGATATAGAGATGATGCTATTGTAAGATCTCTTTTAGATAAAGGATATGCTGAAGAAGATGTTTTGAGTGCAAAGGCAATTGCTGGAAAACCTAAAAGAATTGATAAAAGATACAAAGCAGTGAAAGAGACTCGGACTTCAATTGTAATAGTTCTGGAAGATTGGTTGAAAGACACCTTACAAAGAATGGCTAAAGATGATGGAATTTCAATGTACAATGAAGTTAAGAAAACACTCATAAGAGGAATACCTCCTGAATATGCTAGTGCTAAGACAAAGAGACAAACAAAAATTAGAAAGAAGCTCACACCAGAGCAGAATGCACTGAGAAGAATAACTAATGAGAAATCAGAGAAAGGAGTAAAGAAGGTCAGAAAAAAGGCAGCACGTAAACTCAAGAAGATAATTAGAAGGAATGAAAGATTAAGAAGGAGAAATGAGAGAGTGTGAGAAGAAGTGAAACTTAAGATAAGACATATAAACAAGTATTACAAATAAGAATTAGAGGATATTGTGCAAAATGAAAATAACAATAACTGGTCCAAGATCAGTAGGAAAGAGTACAATATCTAAAATAGTTGCAAAAAAGCTGAATCTAAAATATTATTCTTCAGATGAGATAGGTGAGAAGTATCTAAAAAAAGAAGGTGGGCTGGATAAAGCAATAAAATCAGGTGCAATTGGCAAAATGATAAAAGAAAGTTCTTATAGTCTAATAAGAGAAGTATATGAAAAAAAAGATTTTGTGTTTGATTTGTCAGGAGGAGCTTTTGGTTCAAGGAAATATTCAGAAGCAAGTAAAAAAGTAAGGGAGTTAGCTAAAAAAAGTTCTATTATAATTGGATTATTACCTTCAAAGAATGTAAAAGAATCAGTTGAAATGCTCTTTGAAAGAGAAAAAGAAAGGAAGCATTTCAAAGAGATGAATAAGGAAGAATTGCTGGCAAAAGTTCAGGACGATTACATGAAGTTTCCGCAACTATTCAAAGAATTCTGCAGTTTTATAATCTATGTGAAGGATAAAACATCTGAAGATGTTGCTGATGAAATAGCGAGTAAGATAAGAGAATCAGCTTCAAGATAAGACATATAAAGACGAGTTACCACTAAAAACCATGAAAATCCGCATGGAAAAAGGCTTCAAGAACTTCCTGTTTAGAACAGCTATTTTTATAGTTGTGTTTATGGCATTTTCTTTTTTAATTGGAACAAAAATCTTCACAAACAATTTCATTGAAGTTTGGAAAATAAGCATATACACAAGAATAGGATATATTTTGCTGTTTTCAATATTAGGTTTTATACTTCTTTACAGGAAAAGATTAACTGAGTTTCCAATTTACAAGTATAAAGCTAAAGATGGTGTAATGATGGCTTTATCTGTTGTAGCTTTAGCAGGATTTTACTTTGTAGAAACTTATTCTGCACAAATAAATCAAACTCTCCTTAACATGATATTAGTTCATGCTTTAGGAATTTCAATATTTGCGTTTTTAGCTTTAGGAGTTTATGGTATAAGTTTTGCAAAGCACTTTGCTAAGAAATTCAAGAAAGAATTGTTGTATTTCTTGATATTTGCAATAATAACTTATAGTTTCATGAATTTAGTTTGGGGTTTATGGCCATACTTGAGTTTAGCTGTATTAAAAGTAACAACTTTCCTTTTGAAGATAATTGGAATTAATGTTGCAACATTTGGAACAGATGGAATAACTGTGAATGGATTTTCAGTTATTGTTGCAGAAGCTTGCTCTGGAATTTACAGCATTTTCATCTTCACAGCATTGTATCTTTTCATTGTTTTCTTGGATTGGAATAAATTAAACAAAAAGAAAGCTGCAGCACTTTTCCTGCCTGCGGTTTTAGGAGCTTTTGCATTTAATATTATCAGGGTTTTCACATTGATGCTTGTTGGAGCATATATTTCAAGAAACCTAGCTCTTGGCCTTTATCATAGTTATTCTGGGATGATGTTTTTCTTGATATACTTCGTCCTGTTCTGGGGATTGTTGTATAAATACATGAAGAAGTGAGAGAGGATGAAGAAATAAAAAGGTTTAAATATTATTGTATCTAAAAATATACATATGTATCAAAAAAGAAACAAAGAAATGGCAATAATCTCTTTGTATACAGGAGATTATAATGCAAGATTTTATTTGAGGGAGATAGCAAAGCTGGCAAATCTGCCTCTAAAAACTTGCCAAGATGTACTTGTTAATCTTGAAAAAGAAAAGATACTTAAAAGCAAGACAGAGGGGAAAAACAAATATTTTAGTTTAAATCTAGATAATATAAATGTTAAATCTGAATTAGTTAAGGCAGAGATATACAAAACAGAGTTATTACTGGAAAAATATTCTGAATTCAAGACTTTTTTGAAAGCAATAGATACAAATTTTATAATAATTTTATTTGGGAGCTTTGCAAAACTAAAGGCAGACAAGAATTCTGATGTAGATTTATTCATTGTAACAAATAAAAAAGAGAAATTGCCTTATTATTTACTACCCCATAAGATACATGAAAATGTCCTTAAAGAGGAATCATTCAGGAAAAGTCTAACTGAAAAAGAACCTTTAATAAAAGAGATAGAAAGCAATCATATAATCTTAAATAATCATTCATCTTATGTAAATATATTCTGGGGGCATTATGGTAAATAAAAAAGAAATTATCTAACTAAACTCAAACTTGTTCTACTTATAACAATAATAAGAAATAACAAAATGTTTCCCGGGGTTGGGCGGGTGGGAATAAGTTATCTAAATAATATCTTGCGTTTGTTCTACTAGTTTAATTTTCAAGGAGTATTTTAGAAGGGTGTAAAAAGAAGGTTAGAAAAGAAAGTTTATCAAACTAAAAAGATAACATTTTTCTTATTTCTTCGTTGAATTTCTTTGCTCTCTCTAAGGAAGTTTCTGCTTTAGATTTCATTGCTATTTCTCCAATTTCATATGTAAATTTACTTCTTTTTTCTTTTTCATTGGAGTAATCATTTATCATTTCTTTTGCTTTTTCTTTTCCTAATATTTGGGCTGATTCTTGTTGTGCATCTTCAAAATCCTCCAGGAAATGTTTTTCTAATTTACCTGTAGAATAAAAATAGTAAACCAATGCATTAAACACCAAGAAATGCACTGATTCATCTGTCTTTATCTTTACTCCTATACTTTCTAGTAATGCTCTTGCCATATAGAACATAGAATAATAACTAGAGTTTATTACCCATAAGAATCCATTAAAATTAGGCATCCCAAAAGAGTCCTGAGCTTTCTTATTTACAGAAAGTTCAAGCAATGCTTTTGCAGAGTTTAGAGAGTTCAGTGAATTTTTTACAAAAAAGTCAACATATTTTGATTCCTTTGTTTTTATTATTTGCCCGGCATTTATGCTTTTAATTGCATTTTTCTTTGCTTCTTCTATATGTTTATCCTCTACCATTTGCCAAAAGTCTGTAATAGTTTTCTCCTCCAAAAACTATTAAATGTTTATTTAGTGATTCATTAAGAATATTTAATTGTTCTCTTTTTGAGAGCATTTCATAGGCACTTTCTTTGCTTAATACTTGAATATCAGTCTTGAATGAAAAATTTGATGCAAGATTGTGAATTATATTTTCTGTTTTTTTTACTTTTTCTTTATCATCCAGTATAATAATTATATCTACATCATTAAATTTCTCTTTGTCAACAAATGAACCAAAGATAAGGAAAATGAAAAAATCTTCTTTTATTGAGCTAAGACAGTCTTTGACAAAAAGGGAAATAGATTTTTTATCTAAAAGTGCATTTTTTGTTCTTTCTGATTCAACAAATGAAAGTGTAACAAAGTTAGATTTATAATTGAGAGACAAAAGTTTTCTTTCATCTAAAATAAGAAAATTAACTTTTACAAGATCCTTTATAGAGCGATGAATTAGAGGGTAAGGCTTTTTCAATATTAGAGATAATTCATTTATGCTGAACTTTCTATCTATCTTGGAAGTAAATATTTCAAGTATCTTTAGCTGTGTTTTTGTGAGCATTTTTTAATTCTTTATAGTTATATCTATTTTAGTATAATATTATATCTTTTTAGATATATAAATTTTTTGGTTGTATAAGTTATCTAACTAAACTCAAACTTGTTCTACTCTACCCTTTTAAAAAACCTTACCATTTGGGCAGGAAAAATAATTAAATAAATCTATATGGGCACAAATATAATTTAATATAAATATGTGCCCACATAATTAAGTTATCTAAATAAAATAAAATCTTGTTCTACTCCAAACTAATTTAGGGTTAATAGTCACAAACGAATTGAGCTAATTGATAACAATATTTTCCTAGGGTTGGGTGTCGACTAGCAAAGCTAGTCCGGGGTGGGAATAAGTTATCTGATTAATCTCTTGCTTTTGTTATAATGACTAAATTTTCAAGGAGTATTTTAGGAGTGTGTGAGAAAGAAGATCTTGGATAAGGTTTAGTTATTGAAGTAAAACAAACATTATTCTAATTATAAACATTTTTTCTGTGGCCAATTCTAAGGACAATTATCTTGTTCATAGAGATTATGACATCAACTATTGCTCTAAAGTCCCCGATTCTTAATCTCCATAATTTGTCTCCCTGCAATCTTTTCAGGAACCTAAAAGGATTTTCTTTGATAGAATAAATCTTATTTAATATAATCTCTCTGTCTCTTTGTTCTAATTTTTCAAGAAATTCTTTTGCACTTTTAGAAATCTCTAAAATGTACATTTTATCTAAGTTTCACACTCAATTCTTTTGCAACATGCTCTATTGGATAAACCTCTCCTCTTCTGACTTCTTCTAGTGCAATTTTTATGCCATCAATCTCTTCTTCGCTTAGGCTTTCTTCTTCACAATTATCAATTAGTCCATTTAAGACATCATCATAAGATTGTCTTTCAGAGTGCTTAAGAGATTTTAGTTTTTCAAGAGTATCAATGTTGATTTGAATAGTTGTTTTTTCCATGCTATATAGTAACTATAGCAACTATATAAATGTTTCGAATAGGAAAGAATATCAATAAATCAAACATTGTTCTACTCATAACAGTTGAGCAATACTTGCTTGATGTTGAACCCTGCTGTTTCTATGATAACAATATTTTCCCTAGGGTTGGGCGGGTGGGAATAAGTTATCTAAGTAAACTCAATCTTGTTCTATCAATTAAATTTATAATCCTAATAAATTATTATTTATTATCAATTTATTGTTAAACATAATGATGTAAATCATTATTAAACATAATAATGGAAATTGAGCCTGTTGTTGAGTTTATAATTAAAGCAAGAAAAAGAGGATATAGAGATGATGCTATTGTTAGATCTCTTTTAGATAAAGGATATGCTGAAGAAATTGTTTTGAGTGCAAAGGCAATTGCTGGAAAACCTAAAAGAATTGATAAAAGATACAAAGCAGTGAAAGATACTCGGACTTCAATTGTAATTGTTCTGGAAGATTGGTTGAAAGATGTTTTAGAGAGAATGGCAGAACATGACGGACTCTCTCTGTACAATGAAGTTAAGAAAACACTGATAAGAGGAATACCTCTCGAGTACGCTAATGCTAAAACAAAGAGGCAAACCAGAATTAGAAAAAAACTCACGCCAGAACAGAATGCATTGAGAAGAATTACGAATGATAAATCAGAAAAAGGAGTAAAGAAAGTCAGAAAGAAAGCAGCACGGAAACTTAAGAAGATAATTAGAAAGAATGAGAGATTAAGAAGGAGAAATGAGAGAGTGTGAGAAGAAGTGAAACTTAAGATAATAATGGATTTAAAGAAATTACCTCTTGAAATATGATGATAAAAAGAGATAGAAATGAAAGGAGGTAAAATAATATGAAAAAAAAGATTTTGAGTATCTTTGCAATTATGTTTCTTGTTTTAGCTATAGGGGCAGTAATGGCTTATGATTTTCCAAGTACAAATGAAGATAATAAAGCAGGTACAAATCCTGCAAGACCAGGAGTTGTTGGTCCACATGTGAACCTAGTTGAAGCAAGCACTGGACAAGTGACTTTAGAATTTGTTATGCCACATGATTATGCGGCATGTTTTGAATATCGTTCTGATGGGGAATTGTCCCAATATGGAGAAATATATGCTCATCCAGTTATTATTGGAGATTGGTGGTATTACTATAAATGTATAGACTCATCAACTTCACCATTTACTCAAACATTTGATGCGGATGAATATGTTGAAGTAAGATTAGCTGTTGGAGCTGAGCGTGATTGGGATTTTGATTGGACAAAATTTGAAGTATTACCTAATGTGATTGTACCAGAATTCGGAGCAATAGTTGCAATGTTAACAGCATTAGGAGCATTAGGAGTATTCTTTGTTATCAGAAGAAGATAAATCCAAATAATTTTTATTTTTTATTTTTTCTTTTTTACTTTCTTTTCTTATCCCAGTAGGGGGATTTTTGGGGAAGGTGAGGGAAAGGCGTAAATAGTTGAGGGGATTGAAAAATTAATGGATGAAAGCCAAGAGCTAAAAAAGATAAACAAGAAATTAGATGATTTAAGAAAAGAAATAAAGATTATTTATAAAACGACTATTGAATGTAATAGATTTGATAGTATTTATAGAATAAGGGATAACTTTGAAAAGACAGACAAAATTTTTGCAGATTTCTCAGATGGAATCACCTCGTTATTCATGCAAGTTTTTTTGATATTTTTAAGCATATTTCTTGGGATAGCCATATCTTTAAAAAAGTATGATCTTATGTTCTTGATTATTTTTTTATTGTTAATATCGTTTATACTTTCTATAATCTTAATTGAGAAATCTAAAAACAAATTTAAAAGAAGTAAAGAATATCAAAATCTAAAAAAGATAGAAAAGGCCTTGCTCTCTGGAAATGCTAAAGAGATGTTTAAAACATAGTTATCTTGACTCAATAGAAAGGCGTAAATAGTTTTATCTGTTATTAATTCAATGATTGAAAGAAATGAATTTTTATTTGGGCTAATGGGCTTATTATTTGCTTTATCTGGGATATTCTTTGCTGTCTCGGAAGCATTTGATTCAAAAGCTACAAATACTTTAATTATGAATATTATTACCTTTGAATTTCAAGGATATTTAGAAGATGAACAAATAATCTCTCATTCTAATTTAAATACGAACCTAATAATGCAAACATTAGAAATCTCTTCTAAAAATTATATTTGCTCTGTTACAGAAATGTATAAAAATCAACCAAATCCAGATCAAAACGCAATACAACAGGGCATTGATAGCTGTATAGATATCTCCACTAACGAATATGATGAGTTAACTGAAAATATACTTAATCGATCCAATGAATTAAAAAAGGAATCATATTCTCTTGAAACATTTAAAAAGTTCTCTCAAAGTATGGATAAGGTAAATAAGCTCAATAAAAATTCTGAAATTTGGAGATTTGTAGGTATTGCAATATTCATCCTTGGATTTTTTATCTTTTATTATCTATCTTTAGAATTTTTTATTAGAAAAAAATTAAGGCCTCCAACATATTAAAATTTAATAAACAAGCTGAGGATTGAAATTAAAATAGATGCTCCAGCTAAAGCCCAAGTTGCAATAACTAATTGTCTTGTTCTAAGCTCATTTTTATATGCGATATACTGTTGAAGAAGTTCTCTGTCAAAATTAAGAGGAATTATCACATTCTGTCCGGTTGTTCTTTTAAGTTCGAATTTAGAAAGTCTTTCATATTCTTTTGCCCATTTTACAAATTTACGATAATTCATTTCAAACTCCATTATCTCGTCTTTCTATTATTCTCATTTCCCTTCTCTTTCCCTTTTAGCTATAATATTGCAAGCCATACAGTTTCCTCTATGTCTTATTGGTCTTCCACAAGATTCGCAAAAAAATTCTTTAGTTTCTCCCTCAGAGACATTATTTTTAACAGAAGAGACCTTTTGGTCTATTTTATCATATAATTCATTGATACTTGTTTCTTCATTAATCATTTCTTTATCTGGAAAATTATCATCTGCTGTGTCAATATCAATTTCTTTCCAATTAACTCTTTTATTCTCTATAGCATCTTTTAGGCTTTTCTCTCTTTTTGTTAATTGACTTTTTCCAGTTTTAATTTCTACAAAAG
>MWBV01000015.1 GCA_002069705.1 Candidatus Diapherotrites archaeon ADurb.Bin253
GAATTAATCCAACAATACCAAATAAAATTCCAGATATAAACAAGATATATGCAACCAATTTAACGACAGAAAAAATCAGCCAAACAAAACCACAAATTACCAATACAAAAGATGTAACAGCTATCCAAGAATTTTTTTCTTCCATAAATTAAATAATAAAATACTATTTAAAAAAATTATCAAAAACAAAGGTTCAAATTTATTCAAAACCCTGGGAGATTCTTCAAGCCAACAAAGAGTAGACCTGAAGCGTCTCCTGGGTAAAAAGAGGTGATAGAAAATGTAGGATATGGAACTATTTAAACCTTTCGTTTCTGTTACTCTTTAAAAATGACACACAGTGGTAAACTTAAAGGAGTAACTAAAAATTTAATAGTCCTTTAATAATTGCGAAACCTAGCTAAATATATTAATAACTACGTATTAGCAAGTTAAGCACTACTTACCACAATTAATAGTTTATAAAACTTTATATAATAGAAATCCATAAATTTTAGATGAAAAAGCAAGGTGAATTTTTTGACAACCCTTTAAGTTCTTTGAACCCTACAAAATCTCCTGAGATTCATCAAGATTCTTCTCAAACTCCAGCAATAATTAAAACAAATGTAAAACAAGAAGAAATATATGACTTGCTTTTTGGAAAAGAAATAGGATGGAGAGACATAATTTACGATTTAATAAATACAGAACAACTAGACCCCTGGGATATTGATTTAAATATTCTAACTGAAAAATACTTTCAAAAAATACAAGAGATGGAAGAAAAAAACTTTTTCATCTCAAGCAAAGTTCTTTTAGCAGCATCTTTACTTCTAAGAATAAAATCTGAAATACTCTTAAACAAATACATAAAGAGTATAGATGAAATTTTATTTGGAAACAAAACTGAATTAAAAAAACAAACTTTTGAAAGAATAGAATTAGAAGATGAAATACCAGAATTAATACCAAGAAGCCCATTACCAAGATTCAGAAAAGTTACTCTCAAAGAATTATTGGAATCTCTAAACAAAGCAATAATAACTGAAAACAGAAGAATAAAAAAAGAGATTGTAAACAAAAATGCTTTAAGAGAAAGCTCAATCTCTCTCCCAAAAAGAAGATTCAGTATAAAAGACAAGATAATTGAAATAACTACAAGACTTGAAGAATATTTCAATTCAAAGCAGGACATAAAAAAAGTAACTTTCACTGAACTTGCAGGAGAAGAAAGAGAAAAAAGAATAGAACATTTCTCTCCATTATTACATTTAGAAAATCAAAAGAAAATCTGGCTTGAACAACAAACACATTTCCAAGAAATAGAAATATGGGAAAAAGAAAACTACTGGCAAAAAAAAGGAGACCCTTTCAAAGAATTAATAACAGAACTAAAAGATGGAACATATGAAGAGATTTCTGAAGAGGAATTTAAGAAATTTGCTGAACAAGATGAAAGAGAAGAGGAAGAAGAATCAGAAAAAAAATTAAGAAAATCCAATAAATTAAACAAAAAAAGGGAAGAGCAAGAATCAGAAGAAGAGGAATAAATGAGTAAAAGAATAGGATACAATAATAGATTCATAACTTTGCACTATTCTAATGACTCTATTTATAAAACAAATTTAAAAAAACATACAATGATTGAAGTTCTAGGAGAGAGTAAAGGAAAAAATTACTCACAAGTAGAGCAAGAAGCACAAATTTATTTAATAAATGACGCAACACTAAAAAAACCAAGACTTAAATTAAGAAAAATTGTTGGAATACAACAAAGAACAAACTATGATCAAGAAAACGGGGGGCTTATAGAAATAGTTCTCCAGGGAATTGCAGTTTTCAAATAAACTTAAAAATAACATCAAATTAATAAAAATATGAAATTAGCTTCTTTATTTTCAGGTGGAAAAGATTCTGTTTATTCGATTTATCTTGCAAAAAACCAAGGAAATCAAATAAGCTGTCTGATAACTCTCTGTTCAGAAAACAAAGAATCTTATATGTTTCACACACCAAGTATAAAAAAAACCAAACACCAAGCAAAATCTATGGACATTCCATTAATAATCCAAAAAACCAAAGGAAAAAAAGAAGAAGAATTAAAAGATTTAAAAAAAGCAATAATAAAAGCAATAAAAAAATACAAAATTCAAGGAGTTGTAACAGGCGTTTTATATTCAGAATATCAAAATTCAAGAATACAAAAAATATGTGATGAATTAAATATAAAATGCATAAATCCTCTTTGGCATAAAGAAGAAATACCTTATCTTAAAGAACTTTTAAGAGAAAATTTCAAAGTTATAATAACAGGAGTTTTTGCATATCCTTTAAATCAATCTTGGTTAGGTAGAAATATAGATGAAAAATTCATTGAAGAAGTGAAAATACTAAATCAAAAATACAAAATACATCCTGCAGGAGAAGGAGGAGAATTTGAGACTTTTGTTTTAGATTGTCCTCTATTTAAAACCCCTCTTAAGATAAAGTCATTTAAAGACTTCAAAGAAGGTGAAAATTCCTGGAGAAGAGAAATAATTATTTGACCAAATACAAAATAAAGCAACATTTCTATGCTGTAATGTATTAAAAAAGGTTTTTTAAGCAGAATATATATGAAATATTATGGGAATATTGAATCTTTTAAAGAATATCTTTAAAGAAGCAGAAGAAAAAGAACCTAAAAGAATAAAGGTAAACTTATCTGAAATTAAACCAATTCTAGATAAAAATAAGGAAAAAATACAAGAAAGAGAAGATTCAATCATATCTTTAATAAAAACAAACATAGATTCTTTCTCAAAAGATATTCAAGAAAAAGTTGAAATTGTAGAAAAAGTAGACATAGAATCAAAAGAAAAAAACAATAAAATCAAGGCAATTGTATATGAAGGAAGAAAAAAATATATTGAATTTATAGAAAGATTAATGGATAATTTAGAAGAACACAAAAACATAGATAATTTTCAAGAAATAATAGAAAACATAAATTATTCATTTTCAAAATTCAATGAAAGTTCAATGAAAAGTTATGAACGTGCCACAGTATTAATAGGAAAAGAGATGGGCGCTATAAAAGAAAGTTTAAAGAAATTTTCAAAAGAAATATTAGAGATATATAATGAAAATAAGAATATAATAAGTGAAAAGAAAAGCATTCTATTCTCAGAATCAAAATTAAATGAAAATCTAGAAATACAAAATAAATTAAATAAGATAGATGAGGAATCCAATGAACTAAAAACTAAGATAAAAGAAAAAGAAAATATCCTTAATGAAAAATTAACAATATTAAACAAGATAAAAAATAGTGAAGAATACATAAAAAATATTCAACTAAAAGAATCTATTATTATAAAAGAAGAAGAAATTAAAAACCAAATATCTCAGCTTAGACAGGATATAGACTTTAAATCTCTCTCAAGTTTCTTTCATATATTTCCTGAAAAAATGAATTACATAAAAAGATACAAAGAGAGTTTTTTATTGGAATTTAAAGAAGATAGAGGAAAATCACTAGTAAATCTCTTAAATGAAGCAGGATTAAATAATGACAAAATATCTGAACAAATAAAAAATATATCTATGAAAGAAGAAATATTGGAAAAACAAAAAAAAGAAATTAAAGAAGACCCAACTAACCTAGTCTCTTCTGAAATTGAAACACTAAAAGAAAACATAAAGAATTGGAATGATGAATTAGATTGGATTGAAAAGAGAAAAGAAAAGCTAAAAGAAGATGAAAAAAGAAATACTCAAAAAATAAAAGAAGAATTCAAAAAAATAAACATAGATATAGAAGAAAAAGATAACTTCAAACAAATTTGAACTCTTCAAATTATTTATAAATAAGTTATTCTTAAATTTTACATGGACGAAAATCACTTTATGCTTATATCCCTTGAAGATTCAAAATCAAAAGCAATCTCTGAAGTTTTAGGAAGCAAGACCTGTAAAAAAATAATCGCTTATTTAAGTGAAAGAAAAGAGGCAAGTCAAAAAGATTTATCAGATGCATTAAACATACCTATGAACACTCTGGATTACAACATAAAAAAACTTGTTGAATCAGGATTTGTACAAAAAAAGAAAGAATTTTTCTGGAGCAAAAAAGGAAAAAAGATTATCATGTACGAATTATCTAACAAATCTATTATAATCTCTCCAAAAAAATCAACTTCTCAAAAATTCAAATCAATAATACCTGCATTTATATTAACAGCAGCAGGAACATTTGCAGTATGGGCTTATGAAAAAATAAAATATGCCACAAATTACACACAAGAAATTATACAACAACCAGTTATGGATTGTGTTGAAAGAAATTCACATGAATTACTATCACCCGAATCATTATCAAAAGGAGCAGATGTTGTTTGCTCAACTGTCGCCTCATCTGATTATACCTCTTTAACAGCATCTGCTTCTCCTTTAATATGGCCTTGGTTTTTAGCAGGAGCATTATTAGTGATATTAATATTTTCAATTGTAAATTGGAAAAAAATTTGATGAAATAAATATGATTAATAGAATTGAAAGGAGGTAAATAAGAAACAATGGGAAAAAACAATGCAATAGTAATCACATCTATAATTGCAGGAGTTGTATTGATAATTGCGCTTCTTGCTTTGAGTACATTTAATTCTGTTGTTCCATCTTCAAAAAACAGTGTGACTGTTCAAGGTAGCTCAACAATAAAAGCAATGCCTGATTTAGTTTCAGTCTATATAACTATAAAAACAAATGGAACTACCAGTGCTGAAGCAACATCTGAAAACACTAAAATCTACGATAAATTAGTTGAAGAAATGGTAATTGCAGGATTTAATAAAAATGATTTAAAGACAGAAAGTTTCAGTGTTTATGAACACACTTATTGGGACTACAAAGAAAAAAAATCTAAAACAGAAGGATATATTGCAAATCACTATATAAGAGTTGAACTTACTTCTGATAATATGAATAAGGTTTCAAAAGTAGTTGATGCTGCTGTAAAAGCAAAAACTGAAATAAGCTACATAAACTTTGAATTAAGTCCAGAATCTCAAAAAAGATACAAAGCACAAGCTCTAAAAGAAGCTTCAGAAGATGCAACAATAAAGGCAGAATCAATAGCTTCAGGATTTAACAAAAAAGTTGGAAAATTATTGTCAGTAGAAACAAGTGATTTTGGATATTCTCCATGGAATGTTTACGCATCTAGAAACACTGATGGGGTATACATGGAAGAAATGGCAAAAGAAGCAACACAAGCAGCAACAACTATCCAACCTGGAGAAGAAAAAATATCTGCTTCAGTATATGCAACATTCCAGATAAAATAAATTAATTTTTTATTTTGTTTTTATTTTATCTTTTTTTATTTTTTATTATAATAAATAATTTTATACTATAATATTAATAAACTAGATATTATTCTAAAATGATAACACTAGAAAAACTTATATAATAAATAGGTTAATGAAATCTATGGAAAAACTTAAAAAAATATCCATTGCTACTGCAGCAATATGTGGACTTATTATAGCTTTATCTCCTCATAAAACTATACCAATAACAAACAAAAAACTTCAAGCCATCTCATCATTAGAAAATATTATTGATACAAACAAGACAATCTCAATAAATAGTATAAAACTAGATAGCTCAGATAATTTTAAAGAATTAATCAAATACAATTTATGGGTAGATTCAACTTTAAATGAATCAAAGGCAAATAACTCTAATTCAATAATAGTCAATAAAGAAAGAAGAAAATTATATCTAGTTAAAAATGGTAAAATAGATTCAGAATACAATGTTGATTTAGGATTTAATCCTTATGCAGACAAACAAGCAGAAGGAGATGGTTGCACTCCTGAAGGAATGTATATTGTAGAAAAAAAACTTCCACCTGGAAGCACCAATTTTTACAAAGCTTTCTTAATAAATTATCCAAATAAAGAAGATAAAGCCAAAGGAAAAACAGGAGGATTAATTGAGATACATGGATATGGTGGAAAAGGATATGACTGGACTTTAGGATGTATTTCTCCCTCAAATGAAGATATGGACAAAATATTTCCCTATATAGAAAAAGGAGACAGAATAACAATAATAAAAAGAACAACAAAAGAACTTTCTAAACAATAATTTCACATCTCTGATTCATATCTTTTAAGATATTGTGGTAAACTCTCTTGTTCTGGAAAAACTAAACCCTTTTCTTCTGCAAAATCAGGAGTTAAATCCTCCCAATTTAATTTACCTTCTGCTATTCCCTCCAAAACAAAATAAGCGACTTTATCACTTGGAAAACCTTCTCCAGCATCTTTGTCTGCTATAAAAAAAGAATTAGGAAATTTCTTCTGATAGTCAGCAAGCGCACCATGACTTCCACAACCAGCAAGATGAATTATCTTAGTCGTGTCACTAGATAAAAAATCTGGATAAGTCTTCTCTGTATTAAAAGAATGTCCTCTGTGAGCAATATAAAGATAAGTTTGACCTTTTATATCTTCTTCAATTGAAGGCACAAAATCCACACTAGGATCATTAAGTTCTAAATCAATTATTATTTTTTTGCCATTAATCGGTTTTGACAATCTAGCTTGTCTTCCATTGTTCCACTCCAAATCCATTTTGTAATTAGAATTAAAATCATTAGTTGCTATACTAAACCAGTTTTCATCGCTATAAAAGTATAATTTAGCAGCAATTTCATCTCTTTGAGAAAAAGAAGATGGAAGGATAGCATCGCGAAGTTCAGGCAAATCATTAATAATCTTTTCTGCTTTCTGAGTATTAGGATTTGTATTTAATTTTAAGAGATAAGCATAAACTCCTTTTTCGTTATTAGATTCAGAGGACTTGTATTTAGAAATTAAAAATTCTTCAAAAGCTTCTTTTTCTCCAGGATAGATATCTGGACGATTATAAAGATCTTGGAATGTTTCAGTCATTAATACAGCATTCTCAAATAAAATATCTTCATCATGATTATCAAAAGAATCTTGAATAAGCTTTCTGTAAAAAACAGTGTCTTGTTTATATAACTCAGGTAATTTGCCT
Organism: Candidatus Diapherotrites archaeon ADurb.Bin253; assembly: GCA_002069705.1. GTDB lineage: Archaea > Nanobdellota > Nanobdellia > Pacearchaeales > GW2011-AR1 > MWBV01. The sequence goes on from MWBV01000015.1 coordinate 7,033, forward strand.
CTAGCAGACAACTCTGTTGTAAATTTTAACCAATAATCTCCATTAGGATCAACAGACTTCATCAATTCAGAAACATCTTTTTTATCAATACTAGAATAAATTTTTTCAAATGTAGAAGTAAAAAGATTATTATTTCCCTCTGAATTAGCAATAAGATAATATTTAGAATTAGCATCTAAATTAGAGATAATAGAATTTCTTATAATATCTGAATGTTCTATCTGAGATTCCAGTAAATGCATTTGATCTAAAGTAAAAGAAGCCATCTGAGAGTCGCTCTTTTGAATCGAATCTTTATCTTTAAAATATTGGTTAAGAGCAAGAGCATACTCTTTTCCAAATGTTTTTTTATCTTTTATATTAGAGTATTTCAAATCCAAAAAATCAACTACTCCTGGAACCATATTATATCTACCAACAACTTCTGCTCCAAGTTTCATACTCTCAAAATTTGCTCCATTATACTCATTTATATTCTTACTAAGAAGTAAAATACTCTTATCTGAATTAAAATCAGATTTTATTATCTTTAAACTAAAATCTTCTATTAGGTTAAAATCTTTATTTTCTTTTAATCCATTATTTAAAACAGAATAAACAGCATCAAGCTTATCTAAACCATCTCCATATTTAAAATCAAGATTATCCAAATTTTTTAGAGTAAACTGCGAAAACTTCCCATAGCTTATTTTAACATCATCCTTAGAAAGTTTATCTAAACCAAATTTAACCTTGTATAAAACAGAATCAGAATATTCTCCTGAAGACTGTACTATCTTTTTTGCTAAATCAATATTTTCCGAAGTAGTAAAATGGTTATTTTTAGCGCTCAACAAAAAAAACTGAGATGCACGAAAAGCAGAGTCCAAATTACCCTCTTCTTTAATATTCTCTTTCAAAGAACCCATTAATCCATTTAATTCTTCTGTTTTCAAACTCATAATTGGGTTCTCTAAATCATAAACAATACCTCTAGAATTGATTCTTATTTCTTCATCAAGAACATCTGACTCTATTATTGCAGGAACAGCAGCATATTTATCTAAAGAAAAGTCTTTGAGAGTAACAGGAGAAATATCTACATAATGTTTGCCTCCTTTATCTAATTCTAAACTAAGGCCATCATTTATTATATTTGTAAATCCATTTTCAGAAGGAATATAATTAAATCTTGGAACACCAGAAAATTTACTTATCTTTAATTTATCACCTCCATCTATCCTTAATTCCAACTTTCCATGTTTCCCAACATTCAAAATATCATTTCCCTCCAAAAACTCTACAAAAATAGAACCAGTACTAGAAGATGAAAATTCAAGACCATTTGAATCCTTTTTAATCCAACTTAACTCTGAGATATCTTCTTCTTTTAATTTATCCAAATTATTCTTCAAAATTGCAACATCACTATGTCCAAAGAAATTATCTATCTTCATACCCTCATAAGTAGCTTCCCCTTTTCCAATTAAATATCCATATTTGTTTAATTTTAATTGTCCGTTTACAATAACTTCATCAATAAAATTAAGGTTATTTCCTTCAAATTGTAATTCTCTACCCAAATTATAAAACTCACTAAGGCTAGTTATCTTCGTACCTTCTGGAAATCTAAAACCGTTTTCATTGTCATAATAAACTCTTGAATTAGGAGGTAAATCAAATTTAACTCCTCCAATGAGATACTCTCCTCCATTCTCTCCAACAGCAAAATCTGCTTTAGTTATATTACCTAATAAATTAACCTCAATAAAACTTGAATGTCCGTCACTGTCTTTAGGCAAAACTCCTTCAAAACTACTCCCTTGAATAATTAAAGAAGACTCTTCTCCAGTAAAAGTAAATCTACCTCCTTCTTTCAATCTATCATATTTAACACCATCTTCTGAACCAATTATACTTCCTTCAGGTAAATTCATAAATAAATTACCAAAATCTTTGATTATATTAATACCATTCTTATTAACTTCCTCTGTGCTTAAAACACTCAATCCTAAAATAAGAAATAAAAATATACCCACAAATAAAAGTAATTTCTTTTTATCCATTTTAATATTTATTTGCGAAAACCCATTCAATAGGTTTGGAATTTAATTCTGGAGAATTATCTCTAAATATAAATACAACTGTTCCATCATAAGAACTTTCCATATCAATGTAAATATCATTTTCAATAGCCATTTTCAAACATCCTAAACAAAGGCTTTTTCTGTTTTTATGATTGTCTATAAAATATTTAACAGAAGAATAGATTATATTAAGTCTTGAAGGAATCTCTGATTTAAAATCCCTTACTCGAACTTTATTTTTACCCTGAACTATTGTTAAAGGATAATCTGCTTCTAAAACAACTTTCTCTTCTTTTATACGAACTGAAACTTTTAACAATCCTTCTTCTACTGAATACCCATTGAAATCAGAAAAATCATTTATACAAATAAAAAATTTTCTTTTAAAATATTCTTCTATCTGTTTTTCAACAAGACTTTTTGAAGGCATATAATTACTCTCCCTAAAAAAATAATATCTAACTCCAGATTCAGTTGACTGTCTTGAAAAATAAGAATATCCTGAATATCCTCCATTAGCTGCAACAGCATATATGCTATTATTAAGTGTTTCATCCATACACCCTTCAACAAAATTAACAACCAAAGAAGATTGAATATCTTTAGTTTCTTCAATACCCAAATTATCTCTAAATACAAAAAATAAAACAACACTCGCAACTATTAATATAGCTAGAATAATAAATATAGTAACTTGACCTCTTTTATTCATATTTGTAATAATATATTATTATTTATAAAATATATAGATAAAATAAGGTTATCTTCCTCCACCACCTCCACCACCTGCACCTCCTCCTCCAGCTCCTCCAAAACCACCTCCACCTGCACCCCCAGAAGAGCTTGAAAAACTAGCTGAAGAAGCGAGAATAACTCCATTATACATATTAACTTGCTTTTCATCAATTAAATTGTTGGCTTGAAGCTCTTTAATTACTCGATTTGGAACACCAAGAGCAGTAGCATAAACTAAATATTCATTCCACATAACAACTGTCTTATGTGTTGCAGTTTTTATTGAAAAAGAATTTTTAAGGTATCTCTTAAATGCTTTCCATTTCTGGTATTCAACATAATAGTTTCCTTTATATTTAGAAAATAATGTTCCACGGGTTAAAGGAATTGTAAATAAAAATACAACAAAAAACAGAATATAAATTAAATCCAAAAAATCAATATAAATATTTAATTTATACTGAAGAATAAATGCAAAAGAGAATGATAAAGTTAAAACAAGAATAACAATTCCAGAATTGTTATGAATATATTTCTTACCTTCACTTTGAACATAATTTCCAATTTCCAAAAAATCAGTTCTTAATAAAGAGTCCATCATAGACATCTTAAGATTAAAATATTCTCCATCAAAAGATTTTTGTTTTTGTTTAGAAGTTAAACCTCCAAGAAACACTCCTTTATTAGCTTTATCTTTAAGCAATCTTTCGGCTTCTCCAAGTAAATTATATATTTTTCTTTCTAAATCATCTCCTTCAAATTTGTTTAATTTAATATAGATTTCTTTATCTTTTTCTCTTATATCAATTATTTTTTTATTATAAAAATTTAAGAGTGTAGCAGCAAAAAAGTTTTTATCAATTTTGGAAAAAGGAGGATTAAAGTAAGTAGCAACTTCCCAAAATACTCTTTTATTTGGAAAAGAACTCAATTCTTTAGGTATTGATTCATAGGTATTCTCTTTACCAAATATAAACCAAACAATAAAAAAGAAAATACTTGGAAAGAAAAAAATAAGGTATTTTATTTTATATTTGAAATTTGAATCAAACTCAAAATCTTTTGCTTCTATTATATTAAACCCGCTAATCTCTCCAGAATAAGGTATGTATAAAATAACATTTTGGTCTGCAAGATATTTATCATCTTTTACAACATCTCCATAAACCTCAAAGTTTTTATTTGTAAGTTTTACATGATTTTTAGGAGAATATGCAACAAATTTAATATAGTAATTATTGCCTATCTTAAACAAATTTTCAGGATGAATTTCATATTCTGCACCTATTGTATATTCTTGATTTTTTAAAAAACCAGTATCATATCCAAAAGTACAACCATATTCATTATTTTCAGTGTAGGGATAGGATTTAGGATAAGGAATACCATCATAATCTTTAAAATAATAATTTCCATGAGAACAATCTACACTTTTAATAAGAAAGTAATTCTTTGAATAAATATTCTCATGATGGAAAAAATAAACCTTATTTTCAAAATTTCTATAAAGAGTATGATAATCTTTATCTGGTTTAAAATGCAGCTCTTCGGTTATATTCTGTCCATCAATCACAATTTTTGAAGAATAAAAATTAAAATCAGGATTTCCTCTAAAAAACAATAATAAAAATCCTATTAAAAAAAGCAGAAAAGTAATTGTCAAAACTAGAGGTAATTCTGGATTTACACCCACTCCTTTAAATTTTCCCATTTTTTAATTAAATTTTATTTCCTCTTTAAAATAACATTCTTTTTAGTTATTTTTCCAAGTGTGATTGCTTTCTCTTTGCCTGTAACCATATCTTTAACCTTAAACTTTTTACTTTTAACTTCTTGAGCTCCAACAAATATGACTTGTTTTATATTACAAGAATTTGCATATTCCAATGCCTTTGAAGGCTTACCATAATATATTGAAACAGCATCTCCTCTTTGTCTTAACATCTCTGCAATCTTAATTGCTTGTTTATCTTCATCCAAAGAAACAACTAAGAAATTATTTTTATTAAAGTCAAAATCTGCAAGAATAGCAAGTCTATCTAATCCAAAAGAAATTCCTGTACACTGAATTCCATTAAACTCATAACTACCCCCTCCACATATAGTATCTTTCATTTTATCTGTCTTTATCTCAAAAACAGTTCCATTGTAGTAACTTAATCCTCTAGCAAGTGAAGGAGAAAACTTTGCTTCAACTTTATACAAACTCAAATAATCTACAAATTCTTTCACATCCTTATAAGAGTCGTACTTAGAAAAATAGTTTTCAGGTTTCTTGAACACTTCTAAAATTTTCTCTGCATTATATTTTTTTAAATTTTCTTTTATTTCTTTTTCAGAAAGCTTATCCAACTTATCAATTTCTTTTATAACAAAAACTTTGTCTTTCTCACTAACACCTTCTTTATCTAAAATTTCATTAAGTAACTTCCTATTATTAAAATAAATAACAGATTTTATACCCATTTTATTTAATGCTTCTTTTGCAAGAGAAAGTATATCAACTTCATCTCTTATCTTACTACCTATAACATCTATATCACATTGCACAAACTGTCTAAACCTATTTGAACTAACTGGTTCATCTCTGAAAACCTCTCCTATTTGATATCTTTTATATGGAAGTTTTTTACCTTTCATCAATCTTTTAAGCTGAAAAGTAAATTCATATCTTAATGCTAAATCTCTCCCCCCTTTATCTTTAAGCTTAAATATATCTGAAACAGCCTCATCTTGTTTATTGTCTCCTTGAACAAATTCTCTGTATTCTACTATAGGTGTCTCTACAGGTTCAAAATTATATTTTTCAAAAGTATCCACTAGTATTTTCCTTATCTCTGCTCTTTTGCGAGCTTCTTCTCCTGTATAATCTTTAAATCCTCTTACTGTTTCCATTTTAATAACCTGGTTTTTACTTTCTTCTGTTTAAATGGTCTTCTCTGGCTTTTTTCTTTTGAAATTGTATCTTTCTTATGAAAGATTCTTTATCTAATATTTTCAAAAGTTTTCTGACTTTAGCCATTATTCTCTTAACCTTTCTTTCTATTAAATCTTTTCCATCTCCATGTTCTATATCCCTTATTCTCCAATGAATAATTCTTCCTTTAAATGTAGTATAAAACACTTCTTTAGGAACATTATCTGCAACAATAACAATTAAATCTATTTTTTTCAAAAGCTCTATTTCCAAACCTTTTGGTTTTCCAGAAATATCTAAACCACATTTTTTAGAAATAGCAACTTCTGTTCTATTGAGAGGATAATCCCCTCTAATAACCCCTCTACTAAATGCTTTAATATTCTTCTTTGTGTTTATCTGATTAAAATAAGCTTCAGCTACCCTACTTCTAAATCTATTATATTTACAAACAAAAAGTATATTCATTTTTACCCCTTTTCATAATTTAATCACGAAATATTCCTATAAAAAACTTTACACTTGATAAAAATTACAATAATCCTTCTTTTATCAAATCATCCCAAGATTTTTCACCTACCACAACAAGGGCTTCTTTAAAAGTTATTATTGGTTTTTTGTATCTTGCAAAATCATCTGTTGCAATTCTTGGACAAGCTAATTCCACAAACCCATCAATATTATAAAAATTAACAAGTTTATCTGGAGAGAACTCATTGATTGTTAAAACAACAACTTCTTTACCCAATTTAATGAACCTATCTTTTAGATACTTATATGAACCAAATTGCTGTCCTTGTTTAACTCCAATAATAATCCCAATCTTTTTAGCATCCTTAAATTTTTCAACAGATAAAATTCTCTGTCTAAGTATTTTATCTTTAACTCCATTCATATTCTTAATTTCATTATTGTAAACATCAATTAAAAAAACAGGTTTATCCACTGCAAGAGCTGCACCCATAGAATGAAAATTATTCCCAACAACAACAAAGCAATCTACTTTATCTTGAATCTCTTTTAATCCAAAATACTGACATCCCACAACCTGTCCCTCACCTGAAACATTTCCTTTCTTTTTTGAAACAATTACTTTCTTCCCATTATTCTCATAAAATTCAAGGATATTTTTTAAATCATGAATATGTTGAACTGAACAACTCAATCCAATATTTTTAAAAGATTTCAATTCAAAAAGAGATTTCTTAAGTAAAGACTCTAAATTTAATTCGTCTTTTATTGGAATATAGATAACAGGAAAATTAACTTTCATAAATTCAGAGTGTCCAAAATGAACAATTAAATCTGCTTTAACAGATTTAGCTTCTTCTACTGCAACTGCGCAACCTCCCCAACAAGTTTCACCAGAAAATATAGCTTCTATTTTTAATTTTTCAAAAAATTCAAGTAATTCAAAAGAATTTTGTTTTACTCCTTCAGGTAACTGAACTAAAACCCTTTTGGGTTTTATTTTTTCAAGATGTTTTCTCAGTTTTTCAGTTTCAAAATTAAATGCCATAATTATCAAAGAAATAGCTAGTTTAAAAGACTTATTTAAATGAGTAAAAATTCACTTTTTTCTAGATTTAAAAGACTTATAACATGTATTTTCACGAAAAGATTTTGGTTTGTTCCACAATGTATAATAGGTACAAATATTATTAACAGGAATCTTTAATTGTGCTTCAATATTTTCTTTAGATAATTCATAGTAATATTTTCCTGGAGCTGTAAATTGTTCAATTGATGTTGCCATAAAAATTAGTTTATTTTATTATTTTTAAATTTAATTATGATAAACTACTTATTCAACCAGTTATAAGCAGAATTAGCTGCAATCGCTCCTTGAGAAGCAGCAACAACTACTTGCTTCAATTTAGTGTGTGTAACATCTCCAGCAGCATATACTCCTTCAACAGAAGTTTTCATATCTTCATTAACACGAATAAATTTCTCATTATCCATCTTCAAACCAAGATTCTTTGTAAACTCTGCAAGAGGAGCAGAACCTATCTCAATAAAAACTCCATCTACCTTAAGAACATCTCTTTTACCTTTGCAAAAAATCTTTAATTCTTCTACTTTATTTTTCCCAGTAATTTCAATAGGAGTAGTATTATAAAATATTTTAACATTCTTTTTTTCTTTAAGTTTTTCTTGATTTACATCTTCACATTTAAGTTTTTCTCCTCTATAAATCAAATAAACTTTTTTTGCAATATCAGACAAAACAAGTGCTGAAGTTGCTGTGCAATCACTCTCACTTATAATTGCAACATCTTTATTTTTAAAGAAAAATGAATCACATGTTGCACAATAACTCACACCTCTACCCAAAAATTCTGCTTCACCGGGTATTTTAAGTTTCTTTTTTTCAGCTCCTGTAGCCAAAATAACAGACTTGCATTTAATCTCTTGTTGTTTTGTCTTAACAATAAATTCTTTATTTTTCCCTTTATTATCTTTATGCTCAATAGAAGCAACTTCTTCAAGTATAAAATCAATTTTATATCCCTTTACTTGCTCATAAAATTTCTTTATTAATTCAGGACCAGAACCACTAAATCCTGGCCAGTTCTCAATTCTAAGAACAGAATTCACAGTTCCACCTATATCTTTAGATATAACTCCCACACTTAATCCATTTCTTGCAGAATATAATGCAGCAGTTAAACCAGCAGGACCTGCACCTATAATTGCAATATCATATTGCTTCATTTTAATCCCCATTATCTAATTAAAATATAATTAATATAATTAATAAAATTATCTAAAGGAGTTTCATTGGTTTATTTAGGACAGATAAAAAACTTATTTTCAGAGTTGTTTTACTTAAGAGGTTCGTCTGTTTTGTTTATTTCATCTCTTAGTTTAGATGCAAGTTCATAATCTTCTTTATTAATAGCTTCTGTTAATTTCTGCCTAATTTCATAAGTTTTCGGATACCTATCTTTATCTGAAATTTGACTGTTATAATTCAACATCACGATACTATCTGGATTAACTCCAATTACCCCTTCAAAAGGTTCTGAACTTGTATCCCATTTATAAGCTCCTCCAAAATAATCAAACTCTAGATTAATATCATAATCTGCTAATCCTCTTCCAATTCTCTTTATAGGCATAGATCTACTTCCATAAGGAGATTTCCCAATACTAAATTCAACATTCAAATAAGGAATTTTATATTCATTAAAACCTAAAGCCCATGGAACAGCAAATCCTTCTTCTCCGACTTCCATATCCTTAATTTTTCTTTCTAGATTTTTATTAGTAAGTCTTCCATTTATTCCCATATTTATCTAAAGAAACCCCTATTTATAAATCTTCCTATTTGTTACTATCATAGAATAACAAAAAATAGCGGATGGAGAAGATATGAGATTATTGAAGAATATAAAAAATTAATTAGAGATTATCTTCATTAAATGTATCATCTACTCTGTATTTAAGCTCATCTTCAGTTAAATCAATATACTCCCCTTCAATTAAATCAATATGCTTCCCTTCTGAAACACACACAGCTCCTGAAATAGAACAATGACAAGTTAATGTTGGAGTCGAATCTGCATTAATGTAAAAATCAGAACCTATTTTATGAAAACGGCACAAAGGATAAAAGAAATACCCCAAAATAAGTATAATCAACACAATTATTAGAGTTATTATCCACCTCTTATTTTTCATTATTTAATCAATTTTTTATAATTTAAATATTTTGTCATTTAAATTTTTATAATATTGAAAGCTCTGACTCATACAGTTACATAAACCGAACATAGTTGTACAGGGCGGATGGAGGGTTACGTTCAATACTGTTCGTAATGGTTACTTTTCTTTAGAATAAATGCTAAGACAACAAATCCTATAATTATCGCTATTCCTATTATCAGACTAGAAAAAAGTAGGCTATTTTTTGAATTAGATTCTTGTTCAGAAATTGCTTCACCTGTAATTATTTGTTTATTTCCGGGAGGTATCTGAATATCTGTAGATTTAGTTGTAACTTCTGTAGTTGTATATTCCACAGTTTCTGGAGGTTCTTCTTGGATTACTATTTTCTGTTTTTTAGGTTCTGGTGACGAGGAGATATAAATCAAATCAAGGCCTTCAACTGGAGATACTCCTGAAGTCCTTTCACGAGCACTTCTAGCAAATTTAACTTGTACGTTAATTCCTGTGGATTGTCTGATGTTTGTAGCAGCTCCTATCAGTTCATTTCCGATTAAAACTCCTATTTCTATATCTGAAGATTTGATGTAATCTGCAATCTTAGTTGGGACATTTTCACTTCCTGTAAAAAGCAAAGCGTTTTTTCCCTGCATTATCTCCTTTTCAATAAATTCTCCGTTGCCCAATATTACTTGAGAGATAGAACCAACTTCGCCATATTTTTTTACAATCTCTATATTATTTTGAAATTTGTCTCCTGTATCTATTATTTCTGGATTATATTTTAATAATCTTTCAGTAATTTCTGAATCAAGATAACCATAAAGGAGTAGATTATTTACATTTCTCGAATCAAGTATAGATTCTATATAATCTATGTTAGTTTTATCTGCTAAAAATACCCAAGAGTCGGTTTCTAAAGCATAAGATCCGTATGAATCTTCAACTACAATAAAATTTTCTATATAACGTAATTTATTAATTAAATCTAAATTTGCTGATGAAACTTGTATTTCTTCAACTGAACTAAAACCTTTTTCTTCTGCTAAACTAAGATAATCAAAGACTAAAGGAGTGTCCTTAGAAGAAATAATTAACAAATTATATGCTTTGTCTATCCCCTCAAGAAGTATAGGGCCGTGCCCTTGGCTTACTAAAAAGTCTGATTCTATTCCTCTAAGATTTGCGTACATTAAAGAAGAATAAACATCTTTCCAATTTGCTGAATTTGAGACTATATAGTTTTCAGCACTAACAAATGTTAGAGTAAAAAGCATAAATGAAAGAACTAGAATTATTAACTTCTTTTTCATATTATATAGAATATCAACTATTATTTAAGTTTTAGTATTATGAACCGAACATAATTGTGCAGGGCGGATGGAGGGAATCGAACCCTCTCTATACGGACCACAACCGTATGTACTACCGTTATACTACAACCGCC